>CAZCPT010000015.1:0-21999 GCA_964499905.1 uncultured Candidatus Saccharibacteria bacterium
CAAAGTTGGTGGATGGGTTGCCACACTTTAAGTTTAACAATTACACACCTAGTGGATTTGATTTGTACTGGGGTTGGGAATATGTACTCCTATTCTTCGACGCTGGCCTGAAATCGTAAAGATGAGAGATCCGAATTTATCGCAACACTTTTTAAGATCGCCGAAACTGGCGCTGATTCTGATTGGTCATTCAAATCTCAAAAAACGCGATACCGTGTTAGAGATTGGGGCAGGTTCTGGGGTGATTACGAGTGCCCTGGCAAACAGGGTGACGAGAGTGATAGCGGTGGAGCCAGACCATGCGACGGCGGTGAAACTCCGTGCGAATCTCAACAAGCGGGGAATTAAGAATGTCGAGATTATTGAAGATGATTTTATGAACGTGGGGCTTCCGGAAGGGCCATATAAAGTATTTTCGAATCCACCGTTTCATCTGAGTTCGGCAATCATCCATAAATTAATAGAGGCGGAGAATCCACCGGAGTCTTTTTATTTAATCTTACAGAAGCAGATGGCGCTGAAGTTAATTAACACGGAGCGGCATTATACCTCGCAGCTCGGGCTGAAATTAATCCAGGACTATAATACTAAGATCCGTTTACCATTAAAACCCACTGATTTTACACCGCCTCCGGCTGTGCCGACCGTGCTTTTTGAAGCGAAACATATCAAATTGTAAAAAAATCTTGTAAAATAAAGTTAATATTTGTCAAGTGAAAAGTGTTCGGTTTTTGCATTTGCACCTCTGTTTGCTTGTGGAAAACTTTTAACATTAAAAAACATCAAAAAAGTCAAAAATCAATATTGACATACAAATTGGCTATGCTAAAATAAAGGTAGATTCAAGTCAATCTAACGTTGAGAGGGACTGGAATCAAGTTTTATTGGGTGGAGAGCGTTGAGTTAATTTGGCTAAATTGTTTTCCACCTAGAAATTATTAAAAACCCGGCTTCTCGGGTTTTATTATGTGGTATAATCGGTACATGAGACTTTCTAAAAATCTCAATCAGGCTCTGGCCTTATTACTAGTGAGCTCATTTGTTTTGTTTGTTTGCTCTATTTTTTCGATTTTTCATCAGATTACATATGCAGAAAGCGATGATGCGCCAGTAGCTTCTTTATCCGAATACTATGTGAATATTTATGATGGTTCCGAGAAAATAACCGTTAAAACTGGCTCTGCGACGGTTGCTGAAGTGATTGATAAGTCGGGAATTGATTTGAACCAGGGTGACATAGTGGAGCCAGCTCTAGAAACTAAGGTTGATACTGATAATTACTTTATCAATATTCATCGTGCTAGGCCGGCCGTAGTTAGAGACGGTAATAAAGAAATCTACGTTATGACTGCTAGCTATGATTATAAGACTATTGCTAGAACCGCTGGTCTTGAAGTTTATGATGGTGATGAAGTGATGCCAGTAATGAATAATATGTTCTTAGAGCTTGGTATGGTGGAAATTTATGATGTGGTTCGTCATGGTGGTAAGACGGTTACCGAGGAAGTTGAGATTCCATTCGGTGAACAAAGAACCAAGGATTATAATCTTGCGCCGGGGACGGAAGAAGTACGCCAGCTTGGTGAGGTGGGATTAAAGGTTAAAACCTATGAGGTGTTTTATGTTGACGGTGAAGAGGCCGAAAGAAAACTAGTATCCGAAGAAGTTAAAAAGCAGCCAGTTACACGTATTGTAGCGGTTGGCGCTAGCAAAATTGAGCAATCTCCGCTTACTAGATCTAAGGGCCGCAACCGTTATACTGTGACAAAGGCAAATGGTAGAGTGGTTGAGAGGCAGGAGACCTATTACGATCTTAATATGAGCCGTGTGATGGCTAACGCTGCTCGCATTTGCGGTGTAAAGAATTATTACGGAGTGCGCTCAGACGGCGTAAAAGTTGATGCTGATGGTTACGTAATTGTGGCGGCGAATCTTGATTACTACCCACGTTGTTCGGTGGTAGAGACAAGTCTTGGGCCTGGTAAAGTTTATGATACTGGTTCGTTTGCGTTAACGAACCCTGAACAATTTGATATTGCGACGGACTGGACACGTCGCGACGGAGTATAAAAATGAAAAACATCAAACAACTAGGACAACATTGGCTTAATAATCGCGCGATTCTTGATGAAATCGCCGAACTTGCTAAGACGTCAGATGATGTAACGTTGGTACTAGAAATTGGGCCGGGGCTTGGGACGCTTACTTCTAGTCTACTTAGAAACTTTCATAAAGTTGTGGCAGTGGAATATGATCCACACCTAGCTATTAATCTCCCGAAATCATTCCCAGGTAAGAATCTTGAGGTAGTAAATAAAGATATTCTGAAGTTTGATTTTGATGCCATAGAAGAAAGATATGCTGTGGCAGGAAATATTCCGTATTATATTACTAGTCCGATTATCGAAAAGCTCCTCACAACTAAGAATGTACCAACCAAGATTGTGCTTTTGGTTCAAAAAGAAGTGGCTGAAAGAATTGCAAACGAAAAGGAATCGATGCTTTCGTTGTTTGTTAAAAACCGCGCAAGTGTAGCTCTTGGCCCAGTGGTACCAAAGGGAGAGTTTACGCCTCCACCAAAAGTTGATAGCCGCGTGATTGTACTTGCACCGCATACTTCTGGTCCGATTTTCCCAGACGAAATCTTTAAAGTAGTAAGCGAAGCATTTTCGTCTCCACGGAAAAAGGTGATTCATAATCTCGTGCAGCTTGCTTCAAAAGAAAGGCTTACGGCAATTTTTAATGAGCTTCAGCTTAGTTTAGATGCACGTCCGGCTGACCTTCATCTCGGCGATTATTTCAATCTTTGGCGCAAGTTAAAGTAGTGCGATTTGGTTTTTAGTGTTATAATAGTTCTAATATGTTAGATGTGAAGTTTATCAGAGATAATCTCGATTTGGTGAAGAAATCCACCAAAGAAAAAGGCTATAAAACCAATATAGATGACGTCGTGCGACTGGATGATGAACGCAAATCTATTCTTTCGCGCGTGGAGGTGCTTCGAAAAAAGCGTAACGATATTGCTAGTAAAATGAAGGGTGGTAAGCCTGCCCCTGAGCTAGTTGAAGAAGGCAAAAAAGTTAAGGCTGAACTGGCTGAACTCGAAGAAGAGCTAACTTCAGCAGAAGTAAAACTTAATGATTTACTCAAATCCGTACCAAACATCATCTTTGATGATGTGCCACTAGGTGGTGAAGAGTGCTCTAAAGAAGTTAAAACTTGGGGCAAACATCACGAAAAAGGCGTAGATCATTTGGATTATGCCGTAAGCCGTGATTGGGTTGACTTTGAACGTGGTGCTAAGGTTGCCGGTGCAAAATTCTACTATCTTAAAGGTGAGATGGCATTACTTGAAAATGCACTCCTTCAATATGGCCTTTCAAAGGTCTTAGAGCATGGTTTTACATTTATGACTGTGCCAGATATGGTTTCTTCGAGAGTACTTGAAGGATGTGGTTTTAACCCACGTACTTCTGATCAGTCTGATGAATATTATATTGAGGGTGAAGATTTGGCTCTTATTGCCACTGCCGAAATGTCTTTAACTGGATATCATATGGATGAGATTATCGATGAAGACAAGCTTCCGCTATTCTATGCCGGCTATTCGCCATGCTTTAGAAAAGAGGCTGGCACTTATGGTAAATATACCCGTGGTCTTTTCCGCGTACATCAGTTTAATAAGCTAGAGATGTATGCATTCTGTTTACCGGAGCAATCAAAAGAGATTCATGAGAAGATTCTGGCGATCGAAGAAGATATTTGGCAGGGACTTGGAATTCCTTATCATGTAATCAATATCGCTGCGGGTGATCTCGGTGCTCCGGCGGCTAAAAAGTATGACATGGAATACTGGTCGCCAGTGAACCAAAAATACCAGGCAATTACGAGCTGTTCGAACTGTACAGATTTCCAGGCGCGCGCAGTGAATTGTAGAGTACGCCGCAAGGATGGTACGATAGAATTTGTGCATACATTAAATGGTACGGCAATTCCACTAGCTAGAGCTCTTGTGGTGCTTCTTGAAAATTATGCAACTGAGGGTGGCAAATTTAAGGTACCTGAGGTACTTAGACCATATCTAAACAACAAGGAGGAAATCTAAATGATTGAAAAAATTGAAGTCACTGGCAACAATGGCTATAAGGTTGAAGAAGGCTTCCGTAAATACGTCGAGAAAAGAATCGGTAAGCTCGATCGCTATCTTCCACGTGGTTCGAAAAAAGATGTGGTAACAAAAGTAATTGTGACCGAAATTGGTGGCAAAAACAGAAGCGAAAAGTACGAGATTTCTGTTGCGATGGATATTCCTGGTGGTAAGGTTGTTGCTGCAAAAGACGAATGTTCTAATGTATTTGCTGGCGTTGATTTGGTAGAAGCAAAACTCACCGGACAAATCCGTCGTTATAAACTTGAAGTCCAACCACATCGCCAAAAAAGAAGCCTTAAAAATCTCTTTATTAAGAGGCACTAGTGTGCTAAAATAAAGAGAAGATTGGAGTAAATATGGCGAAAAAGGAAAAGAAGCCTACTGATAAATTGGCCGATAAAACCGCTCTTACTAAATTTTTGCAGGGCGTTTTTGGTGATGCCCAGAAAAAAGTTCTGAAAAAGTTTTGGAAGCGTGCACAGGAAATCAATAAACTTGAAGAAAAATATGAGAAAATGAGCGACAAACAACTTGCTGCTCAAACTGATATTTTTAAGAAGAAAATTGAAAAGGCTTTGAAGACCGCCAAAGTTGAACAAGAAGATGCTAAGACTGTTGATAAGAAGAACAAGAAAGCAAAGAAATCCAAGAAACATGTCGTAGCAGACGATACAAAGATTTTAAATGAGATTTTGCCAGAGGCCTTTGCAGTAGCAAGGGAAGCTTCTAAGCGTATTTTAGGGCTTCGCCCTTATGATGTACAACTGATTGGTGGTATGGTTCTCCACGAAGGTAACGTAGCCGAGATGAAAACTGGTGAGGGTAAGACTCTTGTAGCTATGCTCCCAGCTTATCTTAATGCTTTAACTGGTCGCGGTGTACATATTGTTACCGTGAACGATTACCTTGCTCAACGTGATGCCGGTTGGAACGGTCCAATCTACGATTTCCTCGGTATTAGCGTAGGTGTTATTATTAACGAAGCTTCATTTATTTACGATAGAGATTATGAAAATGAAGAGCACGACGACGAGAGATTTCGCCATCTCCGTCCTGCTACCAGAAAAGAGGCTTATAATGCCGACATCACCTATGGTACAAACAACGAGTTTGGCTTTGACTATCTTCGCGACAACATGACCTCTGAAGTGCAATATCTTCGTCAACGTGAACTTAACTTTGCAATCGTAGATGAGGTTGACTCAATTTTAATTGATGAAGCTAGAACGCCGCTCATTATTTCTGCTCCAGCTGGTGATAATCCAGAATCTTATTACCAATTTGCGAAAGTCGCCGCTCGTTTAACTCCAGAAGATTATGTCTTTGACGAAAAACGCCGTTCAGTTACTTTGACCGATGCTGGTATTGAAAAAGTTCAAAAGATTCTCGGTGTTGATAATCTTTATTCAACCAAGAATACGCGCCTAGTCTATCATTTGGAACAAGCTATTCGTGCTGAAGTGGTGTTTAAGCGCGACAAGGATTATGTAGTAACCAATTCTGGTGAAGTGATTATTGTCGACGAGCATACTGGCCGTTTGATGCAAGGTCGTCGTTATAATGAGGGCTTGCACCAGGCAATTGAGGCTAAGGAAGGCGTGGTGGTAAAGCAAGAATCTATGACTCTCGCAACGATTTCGTTCCAGAACTTCTTTAGACTTTACAAGAAACTTTCTGGTATGACTGGTACCGCCTTTACGGAGGCTGAAGAGTTCCAGCAGATTTATGCACTTGATGTGATTCAAATTCCACCTAATAAGCCGATTATTCGTGTTGATAAAGATGACCTTATCTACAAGACTAAGGCTGGTAAGCTTCGTGCGATTGCTGCTGAAGTAAAAATGTATCACGAAAAAGGTCAACCAGTCTTGGTGGGTTCTGATTCAATTGCGAATAATGAAGAGATTGCTAGATACCTTGATGCTGAGAATATTCCTTATGAGATTTTAAACGCAAAGAATAATGAGCGTGAGGCTGCAATTATTGCAAAGGCCGGTGAAAAAGGCGCTATTACACTTGCTACCAACATGGCAGGTCGTGGTACCGATATTAAGCTCGGTGAAGGCGTAAAAGAGCTTGGCGGTCTTGTAGTGATTGGCTCAGCGCGTCATGATTCACGCCGCGTGGATAACCAGCTTCGTGGTCGTGGTGGCCGTCAGGGTGATCCTGGCACAACTCAATTCTTTGTATCTTGTGAAGATGATTTGATGCGTATTTTCCAAGGTGACCGCGTAAAGATGCTACTTACTAGACTCGGCGTTGATGAGGATACGCCAATCCAAACCCGTACGATTTCAAAGACTCTTGAAGCTGTACAAAAGCGTATCGAGGGATTTAACTTTGATTCACGTAAGAATGTGGTGCAATACGATAACGTGATTAATCGTCATCGTAAAGTTGTTTATATGATTCGCCGCAAGATTCTTGAAGGTGAAGACATCTACAAAGAAATTCATCGTTTGATGGTCGATGAGACTAAGATGCTTACTGAGTTTTCGTCACGCGTAAATAAGAACTTTGATGAAGAATTTAAGGCGGTATTTGACTTTGATGATGATCTCATCCATGAAATTGGTTTGAAACGCAAAGAAAAAGATCGCGAAAAGTTAGCGCTTGAAGCCGTTGAACAAGCTTACAAATTAAAAGAAGATGAGTTTACTCCTGATATTATGCGCAAGATTGAACGCGAGGTTTATCTAAAGGTGCTTGATACTTTATGGATGCAACATCTTGAAAACATGCAACATCTTCGTGAGGGTATTCACTGGCGCTCAGTTGGTCAGCGTGATCCTTTGGTAGAATATCGTTCTGAATCACAAAAGCTCTTTGATGGTTTGCAAAGAAATCTTCGCGAAGAAGTATTAAAGATTCTTCTTTCGATTACTCCAGCCGAAGCAAGAGCTGATAATGTGACTGATGGTGAAGAATACGAATCTGAACTTACTAAGATGGCTGGTCGTCAGACTGAACGTGGCGTAAATGAAATTTCTAAGGGTGAAAAGAATCTGGATTCTGAATTTAAGAAGAAGACGCCTGGTGCAACTGGTAAAAGAGCACCAGTTGGTAAATCTAATAAGAAAAAATCCAAGAAGGCCAAGTCTAAAAGGCGTAAATAATTTCTATGAGACATTCGGTTGAAGAAATCACGCTTAAAAATGGCGCTAAGGGTTTATTAATAGATATTCCTGGCGCATCGGTGATGTCTACAAGAATCCAATTTCGTGCCGGTATGATGTATGCAAAAAATCATGATGTATACGAAATTCCGCACGTAGTTGAACATCTAGCTTTTGGTGCGAATGCGAAATACAAAGACGAACAAGCGTTTGAGGCTGAATTTACTAAAAATGGTGCCTATCATAATGCGTGGACGTCAGATATTTCGGTGTGTTATGAAACTGAATGCGCGGATTTTGAGTGGGATCGCATTATGGAACTTCAAAGAGTTTCAATTTGCGAGCCGAGATTCAATGAAGAAGAATTGAAGTCCGAAAAAAGCAATGTTCGCTCCGAACTTACTGGCTATATGAACGATTACTATCGTTTACTTTGGCCACGCGTACAACAGGCTGTAGGTGAAGATATTTTGGATTTGCCGGAGAGACTAAAAACAATTCAGAATATTGAGCTAAAAGATATTCGCGAACATTATCGTCGTACTCATACTGCAAAAAACATGTTGTTTATTATTGCTGGAAAAATCCATGGCAGAAAGCATAAAATCATTCATGCGCTCGAGGAGTGGGAATTAAAGGAGGGCGAGAAATTTGAAATTCCACGCTCTGACCTACACACTTCAGAGGCGGTTTCGATTCGCCGCAAAGATGCTTCGAATATTACGTTTGGTTTTTCTTTGGTTACGCCTAGACACTTAGAACCAAACGAAGTATTTGCGATGAACTGTCTTAATCATATTTTAAACGGCACGATGAATTCGAAGATTTTTGGTACCGCAAGAAAACGTGGGCTTGTTTATGGTATGGGGAGCTCAATCGCCAGTAATGCCACGAGCTCATATTGGGATTTTGACGGTGAAGTAAATATTGAAAACGCCGATGAATTATTCACTTTGATTCAGACTGAAATGACGAAGGCTTTAAATGGTGAAATTTCGGATGAAGATTTTGAAGCAGCAAGAAGTTATGCGCTTGGGCGTTTCCAAATGGGTGCACAGACGGTGGGGCAGATTGCTGATTATTATGCAGAAAACTATTTCACCAATGAATCGGTTGAAAAATACGATGATATGCCGAATCTGATTCGCGGAATTGAGCGCACCAAGATGATTGAACTTGCGCGCGAGTTTGCCGGTTCTGGCGTAAAGGGTTTTGCAACGGTTTCCTCTGTTGAAAAGGCTGTGATTTCGGGGCTTGAAACGCATTTAAACTTCTAAAAAAGCATTAGCAAAATCTTGATTTTTTAAAGATAAAATATATAATTAAGTTAATGCTTAAGTCATCACGCAGAATTAGTTGTATATTTGTTATTGCAGTTTTGTTTTTTGTGGCTGCATTTTTTAATGTAGCAAATACAAGTGCTCTAAGTGAAATTGAATTGATTTTAAGTGGGGAAGCATATAACTATCTTCCGGATTCAGCAAAAGATTTCATCCGTGAAAATTATAAAGTTTCCGGTTTTGTAATCCCAACTGAAAAGAACCGACAATCAGGGAATCTTTATTTAAACCCAGAATACGTTGATTACCTTGAAATGAGCGAGGAAAACAGGCAAAAACTTGAAGTAATTCCGATGGCCTATCTCATTGCCGAAATCGACGAAAATGAACCGACACTTGAAACCATGCGAAAATCCGGCGACCCTGAGACTTTAAATGTCACAGAGGCTAATGATTACATTAGTAAGGACGATACGTTCCCAGCGACTTATGATCTTCGTGATATCAACGGTAATACTTATATTACCCCATTAAAGAACCAGGGTTCATTTGGTCTTTGTTGGGATTTTGCTTTTAACGAGCAGGCTGAGAGCTATTTGATGGTTCAAAGCGGAACGCCATATAATGCCAACACTACACAGATGTTTTCGATTAGACAGCTTGATTACGCCACGAGTACAAACGGCTTAAATAATTACATTAATACTGACGGTTCACGTTTGCTCACTAAGGGCGGTAATTATTACATGGCATCATTGATGGCGGCGAATGGCTTGGCTTTTGTAACTGATTCTTATATGCCGTACAACACGACCGATACATCATTAAAAGAAATGGCAGATATATTTAATTATAGTAATTCACTTTATGAATTAAACCGTGGCGTGATGTTGCCAAAATCTGCTCTTCCTCATAATGATTATATTAAATATGCAAAGAGCGGCATTATGCGCTATGGTGGTGCAGAAGTTTCTACCGGTTCACCAAGTGGTACATGTAGCTCAGCCTTTAATGGCAGTAGACTTATTTATGATGAGAGTAGCTGTGCTGGTGTTGAAGGATTTGGTGCACACTCCATGCAAATTATTGGTTGGAATGATAATCTTTCTTATAGCTTTTGTAGGGTTGGTACATCACATACCGCAACTAACTGGAATGGTGGCTGCAATGAAGGTACTTTGGTAACCGGTACTGGTGTTTGGATTATTCGAAACTCGTGGGGCGTAAGAAGCGACGGACAAGATTATATTTATATTGCCTATGATTCGTCTAGATCTAACATGCAGATTAACTTTACCACCGACCTTACACCAATGAGTGAAAGAAAATGGGACAATAATTATCACATTAATCACTGGTACAACAATTCCGGTATGAGCGGTTATGTCGACCAAACTACTGTTACTAGAAAGACAGCTGGAGCAGAGAAATTGGAGTTAATTAAATTCTTGCCATATTCATATAACGGAAATTACAGAATAACTGTAGACGATGGCAATACGGTTCGTACGGTTTATGAAGGGACGATTCAATGGCCGGGCGTTCATACAATTGATGTTTCAGCACAAGACATTGTTCTTGATGTAGATTCTTACACAGTGAAAGTTACGAATTTGAATAGCAAAGCAATGATTCTCGGTACGGTTCAGGTGTTTACTTCGAATGTCGACAGTACGCCAAGACTTAGCACGGACGACATTGATATCAATATTGGCTTAATTCCATCGAACTCAACGCACAACCTTACAGTATTTACTGACACAAAGAATATTCCATCGAATGCTACACCAACATATTATTTATATGAAGGTGACAACGATATCACGAATGGTAATTTGACCGTTACGTATAATAAGGTTGGCGCAAATAAAATCAATGCATATGTCTTTGTAAATACAAATATTGGTTCTGGCGATTTTATTTTGAAGATTTGCTATCAGGATAGTTGTAGTGAGTCGGCAATTGAGATTGCTGGTATTACGGTGGGCGGTGGTACTGGTGTTTATGGTGATCCGTATTTGATTACAAAAGAAAGTGAATTTAGCGCGGTACGTGCTTATCCGGATGCGATTTTTGAACTTGGAAACGATATAGAGCTCACAAAACCATTCACGCCGATTGGTACTGCTGATAATCCGTTTACGGGCACATTCAGCGGCAACGATTACACGATTACAAACTTAAATGTTGATGCTGATGGTGAGTGCGTTGGTATGTTTGGATATGTTGAAGGATTAGCTGATGGTAGTAGTTATACGCCAGTTGGTTTTATTAATTTAATTAACCCGACGATTAGGGGAACTGGCAATGCTGGGTTAGTTGGTTGTTTACATATTCCTTTAAATTCAGGCGTGAGTATTAAAAACATTAATATATTTGGTGGTACTATTGAATCAACTAGCGGTAGTGCAGGTGCAATTGTCGGTAGGACTACGTTTGTTGAAAATGCAAGTATTGTTAATACGCAAAATGTATTTTCGTCTGCAGATGTTTCTGGGCAGACGTCTACTGGGCTGTTCGGCAGTGTTGGCCCTTACGGCGGAATGAC
The DNA here is from genome assembly GCA_964499905.1 of uncultured Candidatus Saccharibacteria bacterium. Lineage (GTDB taxonomy): Bacteria > Patescibacteriota > Saccharimonadia > Saccharimonadales > Saccharimonadaceae > Nanosyncoccus. The sequence continues at coordinate 11,095 of CAZCPT010000015.1, forward strand.
ATTAAAGTGGGTTCAGAATGCTGGTACCGTTACGGCAAAACCTGATTCGCAAGGTGAATATACCGAATATCATAATCAAATTATCGGTAAAGAAGATAATACTGAAATAACTCTTTCTAACTATGTTACTTCTGCATTAATAAAGCGTGGAAGGAATTTTGACAATGATATTATCGATGCCGCCGGTTCTCATAATACACCTGCGTTTAAAAACTATTGGACTGCCACTACTCCTCCGGAGGGAGTAGAGAGAACTCCAATTTTAAAGAAGGCTGCTGCAAAAAACTTGTTTGAATTTTCAGTGATTGATACGGACATTACAATTAAAAAAGGTGAGATTGTATCACTGATGGATTACATCACGCCAAGGATGGATGCTGCGAGAGTAACCTATGAAGTAACAGACAATACAGACGGAGCAGTCGAAGTAATTGACGAGAAAAACTCTGATAATAATTACTATCCAGAAGACATTAAAATTACAGGTTTAAAGCCTGGAACAGCAACGTTGCATCTAAAACTACAATATGATGGTAATGAACGCGATATGACGATTGATGTTGTAGGTGCGGTAGTGGACGAAAGCGATGACGTGATAGAAGAATACTCTGATGGAGTGATTGTAATGGAACAAGGTGTTTATTCCGATGTTACTTCAAGATTATCTATGAGTAATGGCGCCGCAGTGACGTATGCGCACTTTGATGTAAATGGTGAAAGTGCTGGCTATTCAGTTATCAAGACTGGGGATGTCGTGAGAATGTCCGTAGATGAAACTTGGTATTATGATTTTACGATGGTAGTGCTTGGTGATGTGGATGGTGACGGTGGAATTAATTCAGCAGATTATATTAGGATTAAGAATCATATTATGGAGACTGATATATTGACGGGATCGTCGCCAGGCTACATAGCCGCAGATTGGAATAGGGATGAGACAATTTCATCATTAGATTATATTAAAGTAAGAAAGTATATTATGAACGGAGGTAATATATGAAAAGAATAATAACAATAATTACAGGAGCGGTGCTGGTAGTAGTTGCTGCTATCGCGGCAGTACCAACCTTGATTGCATTCGCGACTGGTAATATGTCGGTTTCGACAAATAGTTTAAATATCGGTATTGGCCAAACCGGAACATTCACCATTACTGCAACTAATGCTGCTGGTCGTGTTGATGTTGAATCTAATAATACTAGTGTTGCGACCGTTTCAACCGATAAGGTCTTCCTAGATTCCGGTCTAGAAAATAATGCCGCTACTATTACGGTTACCGGTGTAGGCGCAGGTAATGCGACAATTACTGTGACTGTAACGGATGCAACAACATTCGATGAAGAGGACTTATCTTCTGCCTCGTATACGGTTAGTGTAACGGTAGGTGCTTCGATTACGGAAGATGAAGTTCTCCAGATTGTAGATGACAGTATAATGACTATTCGCGAAACGGGCGATATTTCAGACATCGAAGATAGAGTTAATGCTGGCGAGGCAACTGTAACCTTCACGCATTTGAATGCTGATGGTACTACTGCTGAATCTGATGTGCTTAAAACTGGTGATACAGTAACGGTCACAATTAGCGGCGTTGAATATGGCACTTATACGATTTCGATTCTCGGTGATCCATATGGCGATGGTGAAATTAATTCAGGTGACTACATTAGAATTAGAAATCACATTATGGAAACCGATCCAATTGAGGCGGGCTCCGCAGTCTTCTTTGCTGCCGATATCAATAAAGATACCGAAGTCACATCACTCGATTACATCAAGATTAGAAATCATATTATGAACGGGGGTAATATATGGGAAGACTAAAGAAGCTTAGCGCTATTATTGTAGCTGGACTTCTTTCGTTCCTATTTATGGTTCCAACGAACTCCGTTTATGCGTATGGAACTGTGAATGTTTCCACTAGCAGTATTACGATTGAAAAAGGTCAGACTGCAAACCTTGTCGTGTCGGTAGTTAGTGCGGCTGGGCGTATTGATATCTTTTCTGGTAATGATGCTGTTGCGACCGTCAATGAAACATCAATATTCTTGGATAGTCAATTAAACCCATCGAAAACCATCAAAGTAAAAGGGGTAGCCGTCGGTGAAACCGTGATTGGTGTGACGGCAGTCGATGTGTCAGCTTATGATTATACAAAGATTACTGGTTTAACGAGAAACGTGAATGTGAAGGTTGTAAATCCGGCTCCGACTCCGGATCCTACACCTACTCCTACGCCTACCCCGACGCCAACTCCGACACCTACTCCAACGCCAACTCCAGAGCCAGCGAAGAGCGACAACACTAAAATAAAGTCCGTTAAAATTAAAGATCAAAAAGTTGAACTAAAAGACGGTATTTATGTGGCTACGGTTGATTCTTCGGTTGAGGAAATAACGATTGAAGTCGAGACAGAAGATAGTAAAGCGACAGTATCTGGTGCTACAGGTAAGCAAAAAGTAAAAGAGGGGCTCAATAAGTACGTAATAATTGTGGTAGCTGAGAATGGCACTAGAAAAGATTACGTAGTTCAGGTTACAAGGGAAGAATTCACCTGTCCAGTTTGTGAGGTCTGCAAGAAATGTGAAGAAAAGGAATGTTCTCCACTTTGGATGATTATCGCTATTGCTGAAGGTGTAATTATCTTACTTGGTTTACTGTTCTTACTATTTAGAAAGAAAGGCAATAAAGAAAAGAAGGATGATAATGGGGAAAACCACGATGAAGAATTAGAAAAAGATCGTTTTAAGGATGACGACAAACCTAATACCGTAGTGGCTCCAGAAAATGACAATCCAATTGACGAAGAGGAATTAATGAAGGCTCTTCACTAGAGCTTGATACTGATCGCCGCGATCATAAACATTCTTGAACATATCAAAACTGGCAGCGGAGGGGGACATCAAAATGATGGCGCTAGCCAGTTTTTCGGCTTCTAATTTTGCAGTATTTACGGCTTCTTCTAGAGACTCAGTTACGATAAAGCGTTTATCTTTGTATCTATTTGCTAATTCGTGGCCAGATTCGCCCATTAAGATGACTTTTTTAACGTTTTTAGCGGAAATAACCTCATAGATTTCCGGTAGATCTTCATTGTCGGTTTTATCGCGACCACCAATGATGGTGACGACATCGTTATTTGGGAAGGCGTTAATTGCTACACGGGTGGAAGCTGGGTTGGTAGAGAAGTTGTCGTCGTAATATTTTACGCCGTTAATTTCACGAACATATTCAAGGCGATGTGGAAGACCTTTAAAATTACTTAGGCCTTTAATAATTTCGTTTTTGTAGCCCTTGATGAATTCATCTGGTGAGATATTTATGTAACTAGCGACGGCGGCGATGGCGGCCATGGCATTTTCTTTATTGTGGTCGCCCGGGATTACTACGGCGTCCAAGATATCGGTTGGTACATCAAATGGGTAGGTGATTTTCTTGGCGTTTGAAGTGCTGGCAATTTTAACGGAATCCGGATTCTTTGAATAGTAAACCAGATAGTCGTTTGTGGATTGATGACGACAGATATTAGCTTTAGCTGAGGTATAATCATCGAAATCTTTATGGACATTTAGGTGATCTGGCTCGATAGTGCCAACCACGGCAATATGAGGGGACTTGGTAAGGTCCCAAAGCTGGAAACTAGACATTTCGTAGACTACAACTGAAGATTCTTTAAGATTATCCAGTACTTCGATAGCTGGAGTACCGATGTTGCCGACTAGATAGACATCTTCACCAAGTGCTTTAAGAAGAGACTCGATAAATGAACAGGTGGTGCCTTTACCTTTGGTAGCAGTAACGCCGATGATTTGGCATGGGCAGTGGTCGAAGAAATATTTAGTGAGGCTGGAAAGTTTTGGCTCATTCGGGATTGGCGGGACGGAAGGGCTACGAAGAATTATATCATAGGATGAATAATCCTTCTTAGCGATTTCATCGTAAGAAAAGTTTTCGAAAATATCAAAGGTGGCGCCTTTTTTGCCGAAATATTTTTCGGCGGCTTGACCTTCTTTACCATATCCTAATAATGCGATTTTCATGACTCTATTATAGCACGCGCTTCGGTTACGTTATGGGTTTCCATGAGCTTAGCGCGGAGGTCTGAGGCGCCAGGGAAGTTATTGATATACATTTTGAAGAAATGTTTGAGTGGTTCATAAGGTAAATAGGTGGTTTTACTCTTTTCTTCATATAAATTTAAATGATATTTTAGAAGCCCCATCAACTCTTCGCGATTTGGAGTGTGATCAGTAAAACAATATGGATTTTGAAACACACCGCGGCCAATCATAAAACCATCGATTTTTGGATATTTCTCGTGAAGCTCTAGAGCTGCTTTACGGTCTTTGATGTCGCCGTTGATGATGAGTTTGGTTTCTGGGCTGATTTTAGCGCGAAGTTCTATGATTTCTGGGATAAGTTCGTAATGAGCGGCGACTTTACTCATTTCTTTCTTAGTACGAAGATGCACCGTGAGGGCGGCCGGGTGCTCATTTAGAAGAGTAGAGAGCCAATCTTTATATTCTTCAACTTTGGCCCAACCGAGACGAGTTTTGATTGAAACGGGAAGATTAGTGGATTTTTTAGCATTTCTAAAACATTCTACGGCTAGCTCTGGAGTTTTAATCATGGCGGCACCGCCACCGGCTTTATTAACGTGTTTGTCTGGACAACCGAAGTTCAAATCTACTCCAGAAAAGCCGAGGCCTTCTAGCGATTCACAGATAATAGCAAAATGTTCTGGGTTTTTACCCCAGATTTGAGCGATAATAGGGGAATCGGTTGGGGCGATTTCAAGGCGTTCTAAGGCGTTGGCGCGGCCTTTCTCGGAGGCGTAGCTTGAAACGTTAGTAAATTCTGTAAAAAAGAGATCCGGGCGGCCAGCATGCGCCACGACCTGACGAAGAATCACGTCAGTGACGCCTTCCATAGGGGCTAAAATTAAAAATGGTGTAGGCAAATCGTTCCAAATCATTGAAAATATTTTACCATAAATGCTTATATTTTTCAAATTTACGAATTAAAAATCCCCGTAATTAACGGGGAATTTCTGGGAGAACTAGTGTTTATCAAGGTACCACCAGAAGCCGGATCTTTTCATGTGAGACAGGACTTCTTTGTCGGTGGAGGCGCGAATGGTTTGGTCCGAGAAATGCTTGACGGGGAAAACGGCAGTGAGTTTATCACCGTTTTCGGAAACCTCAATTTCACCACAGAATTCATCCATGCTAAGGTAGAGGTCGGGATTATCCATCCTGCCAGACTGGTTTTCAACGGTTTCTAGGATGGATTCACGAGATTCGGCGATTGAGAACCACTGCCTGTGATTGTCGATGGCACTTTCGCCATTAATGAGGCTGCTGACGCCTTTTCGTGGTGAACCGGCAATAATGGGATTTTTTCCGATTGCGTAGCTTGCGTTACCGTAATATCGTTTAAAAATCTCAAAGCAAGTACCGCTTAATGCGTCCGGTTCAATACTTTCAAAGCGCGGCGAATCGTCGAGCTCTAGGTGTGGCAGCATATTATATGCGCCGGCCGTGATAGCATATTTTAACCCAGAATAATCAGGGCTGCTGTATGCGAATCGGCGGTACCTGATGCCCGGTATGGCATATTCTCCGGTGGTTAATTCAACGATAAAATTGTCGTGACAATGATAAAGGTCTTTGCCGTCGGTGTAGTGACCAAACGGAGTCACGACACGTTTGATTTTGTCGGAAATTATAACCTCTCTGCCGTACCAATCATAAAGCTTGCCGTCGAAAAGAATGGTGCCGCGATTGTCGGGAAACTTGATAATAGTTAACCGGTGCGGGTTGGTTTCGTCATCTTCGAAGACTATCAGCCTGGACCCAAGATCATTTAAATCATCGATAGCGGAGATTGCTTTCTGCAAGTTTAACACCTCCTTTTAATGTGCTCCCAGAAACCAAATTATAGCATACTTTGGGCGGTGGCTGATATGATAAAATAGAAGTGTCTCTTGCTATACTTCGGTCACTGGTTAAGAGAAAAGTTAAAGGTATTAGGGTATTGTCATTTTGCCCTTTTACTACGAGCCAATAAAACAGAGGCTCACATAAATGACTCTAATAATTTAATTTAAAGGAGTCTTTTATGAAAAACTTTAACAAAAACAACAAAACAGAACAAGTCGAAGTGATGGCGCTTTTCGGCTACGAAATGACGCCATGCCAGCCTCTCACTTTTAGGCGACGTGGACAAACGGAAACCGAAGTGACAGAGCTGCTCCGCACACATATTCACTTCGCGGGGCAAGCCACGCTTCACATTTTCGACATTCTGGTTGGTCGGGAGCAAATGCGACTCGAATTCAATTCGAGTGATTTGTCCTGGCACCTCACACGATAGAGTCAGCCCCTTCGGGGGCTCTCTATTTTTTTTGACAAGAAAAAGGCCCGTATGAGAACGGGCCAAACCCACTAGAAGTGGGCAGAAGTGACGGCGCGAGCCGTAAGTGCGTAAGCAAGAGCAATCATCTGATCGGTAGAAAGGACATCGGGAACACCGAGATTTTTGTATCCGCGTTCGATAACGCCCCATTCATAACCGGTCATACGATTTTCTCCTCCAGAACGGAGCTTCGAAAATGCGGTGGTGCGGCCGAGTTTGTTGATAAATTCCTCATGGAAAACTGCATTGGGCAGATTCTTAACAAACTGCCCCGCATCGAAGTGCTTGGTAATTTTCTCGTTCATATTTACCACCCCCTCGTGAAAAGACGGAACGATACTTTAATTATAGCACATATGCTTAAAAAAGTCAATAGTCTAGCCTATTAGCGATTGTCCTTTTCGGCTTTTTCATAGGCAGAACTAAAGGCAATTCGGCAATATGCTTCAACTATAGAGCGGTCGTAATCGGCGCGGGCGTTAGTATGGCCGCCGACGTCAAGTTTTTCGGAATACGCGAAGTCATTGGTTTCGAAATTACGGAAGGTAAATGGACGGACACCGTACTTACGGGCTAAATCATTCATATAATTTAGATGCCTGATAAGATTATTGTGGGCTTCACGGCGTTTATTTTGGTAGTACTTTGGGTCCATTTGCCTAGTATCATAATCGTGTTCGTAATAGAGATGTTCATTGACGAGGCGGTAAAGATCTTCGCCAGCCTGTAAATCCGTTTTTTTACTTGGGTTGCCAGATTCCTCGATGGCTTTATTAAGTGCGCGTTGGCGGCGCAAATAAAACATACCGGCATCGCCCTCGATGGTTTCGTCTGGGTTCAAAAAGCCGATGTTTTCAGTGCGGTCGCGTTCATATCGAGACGAGAATTGAGCTGGTCTTTCGGCGGATTGCATGTTAGAAAAAGTAATATTGGCGTGATCTTCCCACTCGGTAAAATCTTCATATTCTGGCCTTGGGACTTTTTTGCGATACCTAGCGTAGCGTTTTTCGGTAGCGCGGTAGTATTCAGCCCATGATGCGGCGCGCTCTTTTTGCCATTCAGTTTCGGCCAGTTCGCCGATGGCTTTATCTCTTTTGCGGGTATCCTCGACAGTTTCTTTGGTTTCGGGTGAGAGATTAAGCTTTTCCATATTTTTATTATAACACCTAATAGATGTTATAATAATAGATATGCAGGAACTTTCTAGAAGATTAGTTGAGCTTGAGAAAGTTTTTTTGGTGGCTTACGAAAAATTAAAAATTGATGATAAATTGGAGCAGATTGCAAAGCTTGAAAAAGAGGTAGCGGAGCCGGAAATATGGCGAAACGTCGAGGAGGCTTCGAATAAAAATCAAGAGCTTTCGAAATTGAACGACGAAGTACAGCCGTGGCGACTTTTAAAAACCCAGATTGAGGATTTAAAAGAGTTAACCGAGATGAGTGATGATAGCTTGAAAGACGAGATTACTGGCCAGGTGGAGGCGATGGAAAACGATTTTCTGGGATTAAAAAAGGCGCTTTTATTTAACGGGCCATATGACAGTAAAGATGCAATTATTCGTATTACGTCTGGTGCCGGCGGGACCGAAGCAATGGACTGGGCAAGTATTTTGGAACGCATGTATTTAAGGTTTTTTGAAAAGAAAGGCTTTAAAGTGCAGACCCTGGAGCGAGTGGCTGGTGAAGAGGCGGGGATCAAAACCGGAGTTTATGAGATTAGCGGTGTGAATGTTTATGGGCTTCTAAAGTCCGAGCACGGCGTACATCGCTTGGTGCGTCTTTCGCCATTTAATGCAAATAATTTGCGACAAACATCGTTTGCTTTGGTTGAAGTTTTACCGGTGATTAAGGCTGATACGGATGTAAAAATCGATGAAAAAGATTTAAGAATTGATGTTTACCACTCCGGTGGTCACGGTGGACAGAGCGTAAACACAACGAATTCGGCCGTAAGGATTACGCATCTCCCGACCAATACGGTGGTGGCGATTCAAAATGAGCGTTCGCAACTCCAAAATAAAGAAAAAGCAATGGAGATTTTGCGTGGTAAATTAGTGCAGATGCAACTAGAACAGCATGCAGAATCGATTGATAAGTTGCGCGCCGGTGAGTCGGCGGGTTGGGGCCAACAAATACGTAATTATGTTTTACAGCCATATAAATTAGTTAAGGATACGCGTACTGGATATGAAGAGACTGACCCGGATGCGGTGCTTGATGGTGAATTAGACGGCTTTATTAATAATTATCTGGAGAATAATTATGCGGATGAGGGGTAAAAGTGCAATTGCTCTAATAACCCTGTTTTTGTTATCCGCGATTTCTACAAGCGTTTTTGCCACTAAAAGCAAAATGACCGAGGAAGAGCTGGGAATTTATGCAGACAATAATATTTTGTTTTACGACCCGTATGGCGGCTGTGTGAGCTCGTCTGAAGAAGGTGGCGTGCTGGGTGGTGACCCGGACGGTACACAGATTGGTTTTATTAAGAGATATCATGATATTGCGGTGATGCATAGCATCAATTATGGAATTCCTTGGGAAACTGTGATGGCGCAAGGGATTTTGGAATCCGCGTCTGGCACATCGTATTTTGCACGCGAAAGGAATAATTTCTTTGGTATTGGTGCGTTTGACAGTAACCCAGATAACGCATTTTCATATCCAACTCCGGAAGCTGGCTGGGAAGGTTATTATAAGAACATTGCAGTAACGCCAACTTACAGGAATCATGGTGTTTTTCAAGGCGCCACAATTACTGATCCTTACGCTTACGCGCGGGCAATTAAGGCTGCGGGGTACGCGACGGACCCGAATTACGTTGGCAAACTTAGCTCACTAATTTCGATGATTGAAGGTGTGTCTAGGAGTGAAGGATGGCAATCTTCGGCTGAACTAGCTGCAGAACATCCAGAGTGGTTTGAAAATGCTGCAAGAAATGCGGCTGGCGGTGGCGGTGGCGATGGTGATTATGATGGCGAAGAGTTTACGACATGTGTAACGAGCAAAAAGACTGAAACAAAGGCCGAAGAGGATGCAGCGGTAAAGGAAGGGAAGCTAGTAAGTGGCGGCATGACTGTTTCGCAGGCGCAGTCTTTTATGGAGGCCTACGCAAAGGAATCAGATAAAATGCAACATGGTACAGTAACTTTCCAGGGGGTTTCGATTGAAGATGTGGGCTGCCCGAGCGGCGCTCTTAATAACTGCTCGGCGTTTACGAAATGGTTTTTAAATCGTTATACAACTCTGGGCCCGAATGGCGTGGCCTTAATTCAAGGTTCACAGGCCGTAAAGCAAAACTTAGCATCACATTCGCAGCTAAAAAATGGCGGTAAAGTGCCAAGGCTTTATGCAATTATGAGTTCTGGGCCAATGAGTGGATTTGCTGGAGGCTGGGCCAACCACACTGGAATCGTGCTTGGTATTAATGAATCCACTGATCAGATTATTATTGGCGAGGCGAGCTGTGGCTCTGGTAATGGCAGAAGAAGTTATCGCCCAAGAGCCCAGGTTTATAAACTTTCTGATTATACGAATTCATCTAGCCCATACGGGCCAACCTATGCATATACAGATAACGTTTTGAAAGGATTGTAATGGAAGGATACTATAAACCAAACTACAAGCCAATGTCACTTAAAAAACTTGCAGTTTTAAGTTTGTTCGTGGCCGGGATTATTGTGATAGTTTCTATAATCCTTTCAAGTTTAATGAACCATTTTCAGTCGATGGAGCATGTTTCATTTGAAAAATACCCAGAAACGATGCCGACGGAGCTTCGTGAAGGTTTAGGCGTACAATTAAAAAACCTTCTTGAAATCAATGGAATTGCCAGTGAGGATGATATTGTTAAAGCCGTAATTCGTGAAGGCGCATATTTTGAAAAAACTGAAGATGATGTAACGACAGCAGATTTTATTGTGGACATTGACGACTATCAACAATCTTATTTAGTAACCATGTCTTGGTCTGATACGAAAGAGATTTCTGACGCGATTATAATTCATTGTCCAACAAGAGCGCAGAGTAAATATCCAGAATCTTTTTGTAAAAGCATGTATGATACGACTACTATCGTAGAAAATATCGAGAACAACCCACTTTACAAGAAATTACCGATTGAAGTAGATGATTTTGATTTTGGTGCAAGGCAGGCGATTCATTACGAAATACGCGGTGAGTTTAATGATGAAAATGATTTGGTTCTAACCGTTGTAGATTATACTGGCGGGCAATTTGAACCGGCAAAAGCTAAAATAAAAGAACTAGGTTACAACCCAGATGATTACGAAATTAAATATTTTGATGATTCTGGCGGTTTTTAGATAAGATTTTTTGATTTTTCTCTTGTATTATCTTAAAAAATGTGATAAAATTGATGTGTTATCTAGACATAAGGCGAGGTCTCCTGTGTTTTTAACAGGGGAAACCATCCTAAAAGTCTAGTTTTAATAGTGTAAAAAAATAAAGGAAAGGATAAGGATGCAA
>CAZCPT010000016.1:0-21144 GCA_964499905.1 uncultured Candidatus Saccharibacteria bacterium
GGTGGTCCGTACGAGTGGCGAGGAACGCATTTCTGGTTTTATGCTCTGGCGTGCATCTTATGCCGAATTTATGTTCATCAAAAAATACTTCCCAGAAATGGGTAAAGACGACATAAAAGAAATCTTAAAAGAATACGAAAATCGCAACCGGCGATTCGGCAAATAATGATATAATGAGTTTATGGATATTTTTGTAGGCGTTATTGTTGGGCTTCTGGTATTAATGATTCTGGTAACCCTACACGAGTTTGGCCATTTTATCATGGCGCGCCGCAATGGTGTAAGAGTGCTTGAATTTGGTATCGGGTTCCCGCCAAAAGCCATTGCTTGGGTGAAGAATCCAAAAACCAAAAAATGGTCACGCCTGCCGAAAAAGGAATGGGGGAAACCTCAAGAAGGTTTGATTTTTAGCTTGAACTGGCTACCAATTGGTGGCTTTTGTCAGATGGATGGGGAATCGGCGGCAGACACCAGGGCCGGCACTTTTGGAAAGGCCAGTTTTTGGAAGAAAACCAAGATTTTGCTTGGTGGCGTAACGATGAACTGGCTTACGGCCATCGTGATTTTTACAATTTTAGCCGCCACCGGCATGCCAACTTTTCTTGATAATCAATTTGTTGTTAAGGAAAATGTAAAGTATAATGGTGCGCCGGTCGAAATCAAGGTGGTCGCCGACGACTCGCCGGCTTCAAGAGCGGGCATCAAACCGGGCGATAAAATCCTTAAAGTTGACGGCAAAGAGATGCTTTGGTCTAGCGATATCATTGATTACAACACCGAGCATGCTAGTGGTAATGTAGTCTATACAATCCAACATGAGAACGAAGAAGTAGTAGACGTTACAGTTACTCTAAATAGCATCGAGGATGATTATTTGCTAGGTGTAACGATGGAGAGCACGCAACAGATGTCTTATTCTACTTGGTCCGCGCCGCTGGTAGGCGTAGGGCTAACCGCGCAAATGACCGTGCAAACATTTGAGGGTGTTGGCGTGATGGTTTGGAACCTGATTCGAGGTGTAGGTTCACTATTTAGTTTTGACCCAAATGTGAGAGAAAGTGGCCAAGAAGCCATTTCATCGGTAGGCGATTCAGTATCTGGGCCAGTGGGAATTATTGGCGTATTATTTCCAGCATTCACATCGGCTGGGCCGGCCAATCTCGCATTTCTCGCTGGGCTGATTTCGGTTTCACTTGCTTGTATGAACGTTTTGCCTATCCCGGCACTTGATGGTGGTAGATGGCTATTGATTGCAATTTATAAAGTCCGCCGTAAAAAACTTACCAAAGAAACAGAAGAAAGAATTGTCTCTAGGGCGTTTATTGCGCTCTTGACTATTATGTTAATTGTAACAATATTAGATATTGTGAGGTTCTTCTAATGAAAAAACATAAGACGCTAAATCTAATACTAACCATCCTGGGTCTTCTAGTATGGGTATTTTCTGTAGTTTTTGTTTCGCAACTTGTTGTTGCTTATATTTTGGTTGCTCTTGTTGGTAAAACGGAGATTGACACGCCGCTTTGGACTTCCGTTTATTCTGCAGTAGTTTATATCTTAGCGCTATTCGTAATTGTTTTTGTGCCTCTTGCAATTCAAAACCGCCAGATAAAAGGAAAAAACAAGAAAAAGAAGAAGCCGGAAAAAGAAGAAAAGGCACTCTCACCAACGGAAATCCGTAGTGATCTTGGTATCGAAGGGCTGCCAACCTGGACTGATATTGGTCTTGGTCCAATTGGCTTCATCGTTTCCTTCATTTTAGCGGCTTTGCTTGTGGGTCTATTTACTATGTTCCCGTGGTTTGACGCTGAGGAAGTCCAAGATGTGGGATACACCTTCATGGCACCTGGTTTTGATAGATTTCTAGCATTCTTTATTCTTTGCGTGGTTGCACCAATCGCCGAAGAAACCATCTTTCGTGGTTGGCTCTACACTAAACTCCGAGACCATCTTAATAAACGGGTTTCGGATTTCTGGGGGATTGTTATTTCTTCACTACTCGTATCGATACTGTTTGGTTTAATCCATCTTCAGTGGAATGTCGGAGTAAACGTATTTGCTCTTTCCATTGTGCTATGCGCTTTAAGAGAAATCACTGGCACAGTTTACGCCGGCATCTTGACACACATGATAAAGAATGGTGTAGCCTTTTATATCGTCTATGTCCTTGGTGTGTTATAATTAATCTATTATGAGACTAAGTAAGACCTTCGTAAAAACCTTGCGAGAGGCACCGAAAGATGAAACGGCTAAGAACGGTGCTCTTCTCACCCGTGCAGGGTATGTTCATAAAGAAATGGCCGGCGTTTATGATTTTTTGCCCCTTGGTATTAGGGTTATCGAAAATATCAAGAATATTATTCGCGAAGAATTAAACAAGCTCGGCTGCGAAGAGCTTCAGATGACCGCTTTACAAAACCCAGAGCCGTGGGAAAAGACAGGTAGATTTTCTGATCAGGCGGTTGATATTTGGTTTAAAACTAATCTTTCTAGCGGTGGAGAACTAGGTCTTGCTCCTACCCACGAAGAGCCAATCGTAAACTTGATGAAGTCTTATATTTCTAGTTATAAAGATTTACCACTTTATGTTTACCAATTTCAGACTAAGTTTAGAAACGAGCTTAGAGCTAAGTCAGGAATACTGCGTGGCCGCGAATTCTTAATGAAGGATCTTTACAGTTTCCATACTTCTGAAGAAGATTTGGACAGGTTTTATGCAGAAGTTGAGAAAGCTTATAAGATGATTTACGAGCGTCTAGGTCTAGGCGATGACACTTATGAGACATTTGCTTCGGGCGGTATTTTCTCGAAATACTCGCATGAATTCCAAACTGTTTTGCCGGTCGGTGAAGACGATATCTATTACAACAATGATCACTCAGTAGTGCTAAATAAAGAGGTACTAAATGCAGAGACCTTGGCTGATCTTGGCGTAAAAGAAGAGGAGCTTTCTTCAACCACAGCAGCCGAAGTTGGCAACATTTTCAAATTGAAATTCAAATACTCCGAGCCACTTGGTCTAAAGTTTTCTGATGAACAAAATACCCAACAGGTAGTATACATGGGTTGCTATGGCATTGGCGTATCTCGTGTAATGGGAGTAATCGTTGAAAAATATGCTGATGATAAGGGCCTAGTCTGGCCAGAAAGCGTCGCTCCGTTTAAGTACCATCTAATTGGTATTGGAGAAGAGGGCACAGGGCGTGCTGAAGAGTTTTATGCTAACCACAAAGGTGAGGTATTGTTTGACGATCGTGAACTTCGCCCAGGCGAAAAATTTGCCGATGCTGAACTTATGGGCATGCCATACCGTGTAGTGATTTCTGATAAAACTTTAGCTGAAGATTCCGCCGAAGTAACCAACCGCCAAACCGGTGAAACAAAGCTCGTGAAGTTATCTGAATTATAATATTGACTTAAAAGTCATTTTCCTGTAAACTCTATATTGGTTTAAGTGGAGCCCGTTTTATATGATTAAGAAGAGTATTAGTATAACTGCTGAAGGTAAAAAAGAGCTCGAAAAGGAACTAGAAGAGCTGATTAAGAACCGTCCTGCAATTTCAGAAAAGATTGCAACGGCTAGGGCTTTTGGTGATTTATCTGAAAATGAAGAGTATAGCTCAGCCCGTAATGAGCAAAAAATGGCTGAAACTCGTATCCAAGAAATCCAGGACATTTTAAAGAGCGCCAAGATTATTAAAGCTAGCAAAAGGGACAGTGTCGGCCTTGGATCAACCGTCGTACTTGATATGAGTGGACGCGAAGTTACCTATACATTAGTTGGCGCAACAGAAGCGAACCCGCTTGAGGGCAAGATTTCTAATGAGTCGCCAATTGGTAAGGCTATCCTTGGTAAAAAAGCTGGTGATTCTTTTGATTTTAATGGTAAGACAGTGAAGCTTAAAGAAGTCAAATAATATGCTATAATTATAGTATGTTACTTGAGGATTATCGAAACGAGAGATTAAAAAAATTAGAGGAAATTAGAGCGCGGGGTATCGATCCGTACCCGGCGAAGAGTTTTCGCAACACCAAAATTTCTGATGTAGTAAATTATTTTGAAGAAAAGCAAGGCCAAGAAGTGACTATAGTTGGTCGCATTGTAGCAATCCGCTCGTTTGGTAAGCTTGTATTTTTGAAGGTTCGCGATTATTCCGGTGAAGTACAGATTTTTATGAAGGCCGAAGATGAAGAAAAGGCTGGCCTATTTGGT
Organism: uncultured Candidatus Saccharibacteria bacterium; assembly: GCA_964499905.1. Lineage (GTDB taxonomy): Bacteria > Patescibacteriota > Saccharimonadia > Saccharimonadales > Saccharimonadaceae > Nanosyncoccus. Next base: position 4,214 of record CAZCPT010000016.1, read on the forward strand.
GCGAAAGATATTAGATTACTTGACCTCGGCGATTTTATTGAAGTTACCGGCAAGGTTGATAAGTCACAGACAGGCGAGATTTCGGTATTCTCAAACTTTGTAAGACTCCTCACTAAGTCGCTTCGTCCGTTACCAGAAAAATTCACCAACAAGGAAGAACGCTATCGCCGTCGCTACGTTGATATGAACGTGAACCCTGAAGTTCGCGAAAGATTGGTGCGTCGTTCTAAATTCTGGCAAGCTACGCGCGATTTTATGAATAAACACGGCTTTATCGAGATTAATGTACCGGTTTTAGAACATACAACTGGTGGTGCCGACGCAACACCGTTTACAACTCACATGAATGCTCTCGACGAGGATTTTTATCTACGTATTTCACATGAGCTTCCATTAAAGCGTTTGCTCGGTGGTGGTTTTGAAAAAGTTTACGATATTGGCCCAAGGTTCCGTAACGAAGGTGTAGATGACGAGCATTTGCCAGAACACATAGCTTTTGAGGCCTATGCCGCCTACGAAAACTATGAAGATGGCATAAAGTTTTACGAGGAAATGATTAAGTATGTCGCGATGGAAACTTGGGGTACTCTCAAATTCCACGTTGGCGAATTCGATATTGATTTAGACTGCGAATGGCCACGCTATAAGTATTCTGATTTACTTCGTGAAAAGTTCGGCGTAGATGTATTTAACCCAGACCGCGAGCAGTTAATCCAAATTCTAAAAGATAATGGCGTTGAATCTAACTTTGATATGACCACGCCTCACCTTATTGACCATGTCTGGAAACTAATTCGTAAGACTTCGGCTGGGCCGTATTGGTTAATCGAAGAACCGCTCAGCCTTTCGCCTCTTGCTAAAAAATCGACTGAGAACCCACTAGTAACAGAAAGATTTCACCCGGTGATTGCTGGCACTGAAATGGGGAACGGTTTCTCGGAATTAAACGACCCGTTAGACCAGTTGGAGCGCTTCAAAGAACAACAGGCCGCCCGTGACGCCGGTGACGAAGAAGCCCAGATGCTTGATATGGATTTTGTCGAGATGCTTGAATATGGTATGCCACCAGCCTGTGGTTGGGGCAATTCCGAACGTAATTTCTGGCTTCTTGAAGGCGTGCCAGGACGCGAAGCCGTGCCATTCCCAACGATGCGCCAAGGCGAGTGATATAATTAGATTATGCCTAAGTTTAAGTTAGTGTCGAAATACCAGCCGACTGGTGATCAGCCGAGTGCAATAAAACAGCTCACGGATGGTATTTTGGCGGGCACGAAGGAACAAACCTTGCTCGGTGTAACCGGTTCTGGCAAGACTTTCACGATGGCTAATGTAATCCAGAACGTACAAAGACCAACACTCGTGCTTGCGCATAATAAGACTTTAGCCGCACAACTTTATTCTGAATTTCGTGACTTTTTCCCGAATAATGAAGTGCATTATTTTGTTTCTTACTTTGATTATTACCAACCGGAAGCCTACATCGCTTCTACTGATACATACATCGAAAAAGATTCGGCAATTAATGACGAAATCGATAGATTAAGACACGCCGCAACTGAGGCACTTTTAACACGCCGCGATGTAATTGTGGTTGCTTCCGTATCGTGTATTTATGGTATTGGTTCACCAGAACACTATGAAGAAATGTCGCTTCCGCTCTGGCGCGAGAATGGTGTTTGGCTTGATAGCGAAAAACACGCCTTAAGCCAAATTGAATTTATTCGCGCACTAGTTGGTATGCAATATCACAGAAATGATTTAGCGTTTGAACGCGGTAATTTCCGCGTAATGGGTGACACAATCGATTTATACCCAGCAAATGGTGAGTATGCCTACCGTTTTGAATTTGGTTTCGATGCACTAGACGACGTAAAAATTGTTGATCCACTCACGTTTGAAATTCGCGAGAAACCAGAACACGTCCATATTTTCCCAAATACCCATTATGCGACGCCAATGGATCAGCTCGAAAAGGCGCTCGTTGCGATAAAAGCTGAGTTTGATGAAAGATTAGCTTATTTTAGGGAACACGAGAAATACCTAGAAGCTGAGCGTTTATCGCAACGTACAAAATATGATTTAGAGATGCTAAAAGAGACCGGATTTGTAAAGGGAATTGAAAATTACTCAAGGCACCTAGAAGGCAGAAAAGCCGGTGAACCGCCTCATACATTACTAGACTTTTTCCCGGACGATTTTCTATTAATAGTTGACGAATCGCATATGACCCTGCCGCAGGTTAGAGGCATGTATAATGGCGACCATGCTCGCAAAATGGCGCTAGTTGACTATGGTTTTAGGTTGCCAAGCGCACTCGATAATAGACCACTTACTTATGGTGAATTCCAATCTCATATCAACCAAGCGATTTACGTTTCAGCAACGCCTGGTGAATATGAACTAGAAAACTCGCCAGAGCCGGCTGAGCAAGTAATTCGCCCAACCGGTCTGCTTGACCCGGAAATCGAAGTAAGAGGCAGTGAAGGCCAAATCGACGACCTAATGGAAGAGATTGATAAACGCATCGCCAAAGGCCAAAGAACGCTTATTACGACGCTTACAAAGCGTATGGCGGAGGATTTGACCGACCATTTGAAAGAACGAGGCGTAAAGACGGCTTACATTCATTCCGACGTCGATACGTTAGAGCGTGGTGATATTTTAAGAGACCTCCGTGAGGGCAAATATGATGTACTAGTCGGCATTAATTTACTTCGTGAAGGCTTGGATCTTCCGGAAGTGTCGCTTGTGGCGATTCTTGATGCTGATAAAGAAGGTTTCCTTCGCTCTGAGTCGGCACTTATCCAAACGATTGGCCGTGCCGCCCGCCATGTTGAGGGCAAGGTCATTATGTACGCCAACTTCATTACTGAAAGCATGGAAAAAGCAATTTCTGAAACTAACCGTCGTCGCGAAATCCAGAAGAAATATAATGCTGAACATAACATCACACCAGAATCGATTAAGAAGTCTGTATCTAAAGGTCTTCGTGCAATAATCCCAGAGAAACAGGTTGAAAACAAACTTGATATTAAGAGAATTCCAAAAGACGAATTGCCGAATTTGATTAAACAACTCACCTCAGAAATGCAACTTGCTGCCGCGAACCTTGAATTCGAGCGCGCAGCCTTGCTCCGGGACGAGATAAATAAAATTAAAGACTTTTTAGACCCAAGTGGCAAAAAATAATTCTATTGTTTTTATGCTATAATACTAGTATGAGTGGGCATGCTGACATTAAGACACTTGAACGGATTCGAAAGAGAATTCGTTTTTGTGATTATGTAACAGTTGCCGAGTTGTATCTTCGTGATAATTTTCTTTTGGAGCGACCGCTCGAAGCGAGCGATATTAAACCGCGCCTGCTAGGACACTGGGGCACTTGTCACGGCATTAACGTAGCATACGCTAACTTGAAAAGCTTTTTTAAAGGTAATTCAAATTATGGATTCGTACTGGGGCCTGGGCATGGTTTTCCCGCTTTGCAGGCAAATCTATTTCTGGATGGGGAATTAGCGAAAATTGATGAAAAAGCCGCGCTTGATTATGACGGTCTTTCTTATATCTGTAAGAAGTTTTCTTGGCCGGACGGTTTTCCATCACACGCTAGCCCGATAACACCAGGCGTAATTACGGAGGGTGGGGAACTTGGCTATGCGCTGGCAAATGCGTATGGTAGAGTGCTTGGACACCCAGAAAGAGTATTAGCCGTATTGATTGGCGATGGCGAACTAGAAACCGCTACGGCGCTTGCTTCTTTAAACCTGCGTGATTTACTTTGTGGCCCAAGAAACGGTCGCGTGATTCCGATTTTGCATTTGAATGGTTATAAAATTTCAGCACCTTCAATTTACGCAAGACGATCCGAAAGAGAATTAAATGAACTAATCCGTGGGTTTGGTTTTACGCCAATTTGGATTCATGGCAGCGATCCGGAAGCCTTCCAAGAAGCACTTTATAAGGACGTCGAAGCTCCGTTTTATATCCTAGAAACCGAGAAGGGTGAGACTGGTCCAAACCGCTATCACAATGCACACCAAATTCCACTTAAAGAACCAGCCAAGAACCCTGAAGAGCTGGGAATTCTTAATAGCTGGATGATTTCATACGGCTTTAATGAGCTATTTTCAAAGGATGAGGGGGTGAATATATGAGTTCGGTTGAGTTTGTAAAAAATCCAGGTAAAGAATTATACTCGCCAGCCGAGAAAATTGGTGAACTGTTGAAACAACAATTTATAAATAATCCATATTTTTATTTCTTCTCTCCGGATGAAACCACTTCAAATAGATTTGACATCATTTTTAACGTAGAAAAACGTGCCTGGGGCGATTTAGTGCGCCGAGGTTGGGATTTGCCGGAAGGGGAAAATGGTCGCATTATCGAAATGCTCTCTGAGAACGTCCTATTTTCAGTAATGACCGGTCACTTATCCAATGGCGAGCAAGCAATGATGGGTAGTTATGAATCATTCTTCCCAGTAATTACGTCGCAACTTTTACAACAAATTAAATTCATTAAGCAGTCAAAGAGCGTAAAATGGCGCGAGCCGATGCCGGCAGTTAATCTACTTTCAACTTCAACCTGTTGGCGCCAGGATCATAATGGGTTCACGCACCAATCTCCGGCTTTAATCTCGACTTTGCTTAGCCATCCGGCCGGTCTTGCAAACTGTATTTTTCCGGTTGACGACGTTGCCGCGGAGGCTGCATTTAATTACATGCTCGATTCGAGGGATGTTGTAAATCTTACAACATTTAATAAAACGCCTCGACCACGTTATATTGACTCACATCATGCAAAATATTTGTTCGATAATTCTGGTGCGTCAATTTATCGTTTTGCTTCGGACGAAAAACCAGACATTGTCTTTACCGCGGCTGGTGACATTGCTACGCATGAAACACTTGAAGCAATGAAAATTTTGCGCGTTGGTATTCCACAACTAAAAATGCGTTTTGTGGGTATTAATGCACTTTGTTACCGCGGGATTGGTACAGTCGATAATAAGCTCTCTGAGGCGCAGTTTAAAGAACTATTTCTTGAAGGAATTCCGATCATCGGTAACTTCCATGGTTATCCAGAAACATTTGAAAATATTCTCGAAAACTATACTGAACGTCGTAGACTTCGTGTACATGGCTTTAATGAAGAAGGCTCTACCACTACGCCGTTCGAAATGCTCCGCCGTAACATGGCATCAAGGTACGATATTGCACTAGATGTAGCTACTATTCTTAACCAAACAAATCTCGTGAAAAAGTATCAAGAGATGCTTGACGCAAACCACGAACACGCTGTTTTCTTTGGTGAAGATTTGATTAAATAACAAATTATGTTAATATATCTTTGTTATGGAATTATTTATTTTAATTATTGTTCTCGCAATTTTAGCCGAGACAACCGTTTTATTATTACGTAAATACAAAACAACTTTTAGCGGCAAACGCAAGATTTACGTTGATACGTCGGTCCTAATTGATGGTCGTATTCTAAATATTGCTAGAAGTGGATTTTTAGATGGTGATTTAATTATTTTAAAAAGTGTGCTTTTTGAGCTCCAGCTCCTTGCTGATGGTAAGGACTCCGATAAAAGGGTTCGGGCAAGAAACGGCCTAGAAACGGTAGCCGAGCTTGAACGTGTAGTTAATATTAATACCGAGATCTTAGATGACGGCGAAAAGTTTAAAAAAGTAGATAATGAACTACTTAAAATCGCCAAGGAAACAAAGGGAACAATTTTAACGCTTGATTATAATTTAATTAAAGTTGCAAAGGCCGAGAAAATCGAAACTTTGAATATTAACGAGCTTGCACTAGCCGTAAGAAATGAATTTTTGCCAGGAGAAAAAATCAAGATTAAGATTCTTGAAAAAGGTTCAAACCGCGGACAGGGTGTGGGGCATTTAAATGATGGCACTATGGTGGTGGTAGAATCCGCCGCCAACAAAATCGGCAAGGAGATAGTCGTAGAATTTGTGAAATTCTACGAAACTCCTGCCGGTAAAATGATCTTTGCGAGACCAACGAAGAAGCGTTAGTCGCTGTCTGGCGGTGTTTGATCTAGTTCAAGTTCTGCTACTGCAGTATAACCCGCCTCATCAGAAATCATAATCTTAAGATGTTGCTCGCTGCCAGTTAGCGTATAGCCGTGAACTACGCCTGCTGCGTCAACTGAGATTGCATTGTTTGCTACGCCGTCGACGTAGAGCGTATAGCCGACCACATTAGTACTTCCTTTTCTAATAGTGGCAATGATTTGACCGTTTAGAACTGATAGTGATACGGACGGTGGTGAATAAGTACAGGTGTCACTGACGTCTTTGTTATATGGCTCCGGGACATTGTAAGATTCTTTCTTGGTAATTGGATCTATAACTTTATTTACTTCAACACCAATCTTAAATGCTTCAGGGGTACAGGCGGCTGCTAAGAGATAGTTATAACGGTTGAATACTAACGTTTCCTTAGTGACACCCGAGTTCTTACTGGGATCGTACCAGCTCGGCCAAATATCGTTTTGACCGTTGACGGTCGCACGTTTGATGCCGGCCGGTTGCGCTGGTCCTGTGTTGGCTACGTATTTACCTTCTGGGATATAAATCTCATTGTGGGCTCTTTCCATGTATGTTTGGACAGCATATCTTACTGGATCACCAGAACCAACCGCAAAGCCAGAACCATCTGCGTTACCATTCCAAACGAAAGTAGAAAGTGCAGGTGAATAGCTCTCGATGAGGGAGTCCTTTACCGTAGTAGAGCTAGCCGTAGTAGTAGTACCAGTCTTTGTGGCAGTCCAGGTATTTGGGATAAGGAAGCCAACCGTACTATTGGCCCAGCGAGCACCGCGGTCATTTAGAATGCTAGAAACCATGTAGGCGACTTGCTCATCAACTACACGAGTAGCTGGAGAATCGGTCCATTTTTCAATAGTGTCACCAGCTGAGTTCTTGACTTCAAGAATGTAGGTGAGTGGTTTATAAGAACCACCACGAGCAAGGGAAGCATAGGCGTTGGCGTGTTCTACCATGCGAACACCACAACCAGAACCAATGGCAATTGAAAGGCCGTAACCACTACGATCTTTACAATATGATTCATCGCCAAGTGCGTGAGCAATTTTAAGTGAGTTGTCGATGCCATTAATGTATAGTGCTTTAACTGCGGCAATATTAAGTGAGTGACCAAGCGAGAAGCGAATTGAAACGTTGCCATAGAATGTATTTGTAGCGTTGGTCATACAGTTTCTAACGGCATTGTTACAATAGAGCTTATCAATGTTTTCGTCTTTTAGAATTGTACCTGGGCCATAGTTGATGCCTTCACGTTGCATAAATAGTGGTGCGTAGTCGAGAATCGGTTTGATAGATGAACCTGGCTCAATGAGAGAATCGGTTGTAACGTTTAATTCACCAAATCTAGCATTAAAGAAGTCTGCAGAGCCCACCATGGCTACGACTTGCGAAGTTTCAACATCAATCGATACTAATGCCATGTTGTTGGTGTAGTTGGTTCTACCAGCAACTTCCATACCAGTATTCACTGCAGCTTGAGCAATTTCTTGTAAGCGATAATCAAGTGATGTAATAATGGTCCAGCCGCCAGCACGCATGGTTGAATAGCCATATTTATCTTCGAGTTGTTTCTTTACTTCAAGCACGAAGTGCGGAGCTTTCATATTAGCATATTGGCTGGATTCTGGCTTAATCTGATCAAGAATTGGTACAGCCTTGGCTTCTTCGGCTTCTTCTTTAGTGATGTAGCCAAGCTCGGCCATCACATCAAGTGTGTGCTGCTGACGCCAGATTAATTCATCGTGGCCGTATTCATTATATGGGTTAAATACTGCTGGGTTGTTTGGAATGGCAGCAAGAAGTGCGCATTCGGCAAGAGTTAACTTTTTGGCAGATTTGCCAAAGTAGGTACGAGCAGCGGATTCGATACCATTACGGCGACCACCATAAGGCGATTGGTTGAGATACATTGTAAGAATCTCGTCTTTTGAGTACATACGTTCAAGCTCGATAGCAAGGATTAACTCCTTAATCTTACGTGAAATGCCACCACGGTTAGAGCTGGCCGCTTCATCGGCGAAGTAAACCTGCTTAATCAGCTGCTGAGTTAAGGTTGAACCACCCTGCACTTGCTTACCGGTGACCGTCATGAAGAAGGCACGAGTAAGACCAATAAAGTCTACGCCGATGTGATTATAGAAATTCTTATCCTCGATAGCGACTGTAGCTTTTTTCATGAGGTCTGGAATGTCTTCGCTATCTACAATAAGACGGTAGTTTTCGTTACCGGTGTCTTTCCAAAGCACAACGCCATTACGATCTAGATACGTATTAACTGTTTCGTTAATCGACATTTCATCAAGACGTATTTCATCAAGATCCTTTTTGTAATACAAGAATAGACCGGCAATAAAGATAACTAGAAGCAGAAAACAGGTGCCAATAAACTTTAAAATGGCTTTTTGGCCGCGCCAAGAGAAGAACCAACGAAAAACACGTTTCGGGTGAAGGCGAGCAAAGAATCTTTTGATTGGCTCTTTTGGAAGAGTTGCAAGATCTTCGGCTTTACGACGTGCTTCAAGCTCTTTTTTGGCTTTACGTCTTTCGCCCCATCTAGCAAAAAAGCCCAAATTATTCTTTGGTTTTGAAGCTTTTCTAGTTTTTTTAGCTTCTTTCTTTGCTTCTTTTTTAGCTTTCTTAGCCTTAGCTTTTGCCATTTTGTCAGATGCCTTTTCTTTCGTTTCTTCCTTAACTTCGGTTTTAACTTCTTCTCCCGCTACTGCTTTTTTATCAGCAGCCTTTGCCACGGTAGTATTAGGGGTATCACCACCCGCAACGTGAATCTTGATTTTATTCGCGTTTTCGGCGGGCTTTTTTATGGCCCCTTCAGTCTTTTTACCACTTAAAGAACGAGGTTTATCTGACGGCAAAATAACGTCCACTCTTTTCTTTTTAGCCATATAAATATTATAGCACGTGTTATAATAATAAACATGAAAAAGTTCCGTTTTAAGTCCGTGGTACAACTGGCAAATATGAAGATGTCAGTTAAAGCAGCGGCCGTAGTTTTGGCCAGTTCTACGCTTATTTCGGCACTACTTGGTTTGTTCCGCGACCGTCTTTTAAACTCATACTATCTTGGTACTTACCCGACTGGTATTGATGCCTACACGGCGGCATTCACGATTCCGGATTTCATGTTTTTTATTCTAACTTCTGGTGCTCTTGCGGTGTCGTTTATTCCGGTATTTAACCAGCGTCTCGCAACTGGTAACAAAAAATCCGCTTGGGAACTATCAGCAAGTTTAACAAACCTACTCGCACTTCTTACTCTTATTGCTAGTATTTTAATTATGATTTTTGCAGAGCCATTAATTAGGTACGTGGTAAGTCCGGGGCTCGATGAATCCGGTATGATTCTAGCGATAAATATGACGCGCGTGATTGCGATTAATCCATTCCTGTTTAGTATTGCTACGGTTCTAACTTCAATTCAGCAGGCAGTGGGAAGATTCGTGTTTTATTCGTTCGCGCCGGCTATATATAATATAGGCATTATTATTGGTATCACTTGGTTTACTGGGGGGATTAACTTATTTGGTGTACAGATTTTTGAAGGTGGCATCATGGGCGTAGCACTTGGCGTGATTCTAGGCGCCGTAATGCAACTTATCGTGTCACTGATTGGGCTATTCGGTCTTGGTTTTGATTATGATTTCAAAATTAATTGGAAGAACCAAGGTTTCAGAACGATTCTAAAACTGCTTCCAGCTAGATCTTTGGACCAGGGAATTGATTACGTCAACGCAATTGTAAACACAAATCTATCGTCACGCATGGGTGCTGGCGCGGTACGTTCATTTAACCAAGCATCGTCACTTCACCAAATGCCAATTAATCTTATTGGCGTAGCAATCTCAACCGCATTTTTCCCGAAGCTTACTGAAGAACTGGGCGCTGGAGACGAAAATGAGTTTTATAACACATTTAGAAAAGCACTCAGAATGATTATCTGGATTTCGCTTCCGATTGCGGCTATTGCATTCTTTACACGTGGCTACGTGGTAAGCTTCATTTCAAACATTGGTAACACCGATAGTAATATTACAATCGCATCGGTGCTCGGCATGCTTTGTATTGCAATTTTTGCCCGCTCGGTCTTTCATATTGCATCGCGTGGTTTTTACGCATATCAAGATACTAAAACTCCGTTTAGAGTTTCGATTGTGGCGATTGGTCTTACGATTTTACTTTCAATTTGGTTTTATATGTCTGGGTTTGGCGTGGCCGGTCTTGGCATGGCGCAATCACTTGGCGCAATCATTGAAATAATAATTCTTCTCTCAATTCTCCAACGACGCTCTAAAAATAAACTCTTAAATAAAGAGTTCTGGAAGGCAATGTCTAGAATAATTGTCGCTACAGTTATTGCCGGATGTGTGGCATTTTCACTCACAAAGTTTATCCCACTGATGGCAACCGATAATTCACTTGTGATTACAATTCCGAAATTCTTCCTAATTTCCGGAATTTCAATTGTGGCTTATGGCATTGCAAGCTTTTTCCTAAACCTTGAAGAAGTGAAGCCGGTAGTTGCCCAAATGAAAAAGATTCTCTTCAAAAACCTTAAATAGTGTTATAATTTAAGATATGGAAGTTAACTGCGAGACGATTAAGCATCTGGCGGGTTTGTCCGATTTTTCTTTGAATGACAAAGAAGCTGAGGCACTCACTGGTGATTTAAAAAACATTATTAATTATATTTCTGAACTCGATAAGCTTGATACCGATGGGATTGAACCAACGTATCAGGTTTTTGAAATGGAAAATGTCTGGCGTGACGACGAGATTAAAGAACAAGATGCAAACCGCGAACAACTCCTAGCTCTTACAAAAGAAGAAAAAGATCATCAAATTAAAGTTCCAAAGGTGTTGTAATGAAGACTGCAGATAAGAAAACTACCGCAACAATGCTCGTGAAAGAAGCGCTTGAAAAGGCGAAAAAATTCGAGGAATATAACATCTTTAACTACTTAAATGAAGAGGGCGCTCTTAAAAAAGCCGCTGAAATTGACGAAAAAATCGCGAAGGGCGAGAAAGTCGGGAAATTAGCTGGCGTACCATTTGCAATTAAGGATAATTATTTAAGCCCAGAAGGCGAAACGACGGCTTCGGCACATATTTTGCAGGGTTTTGTTTCTCCAATTACGGCAACTTGCGTTAAGAAATTGGAAGAAGAAGGTGCCATTATGATTGGCCGCACCAACCTCGATGCATTTGCCCACGGTTCTTCGACTGAAAACTCATATTTTGGGCCAACTTTGAATGCCTATGATAAAGAACGTGTAGCAGGCGGTTCGTCTGGTGGTTCGGCTGTAGCCGTGGCGCTTGATATCGTGGAATTTGCGACCGGTTCGGATACTGGTGGCTCAATTCGTCAACCAGCATCGTTTAACGGCGTGTATGGTTTAAAGCCAACTTACGGCACGATTTCACGTTATGGCGTAGTGGCGATGGCCTCATCAACCGATTGTATGGGCTTTTTTACTAAAACTCCTGAAGATATGGATCTTTTGATGTCGGTGGCATCCGGCCAAGATTCAAAAGACATGACGACTTTGCCGGATTATTATAATGATTCTGAAACTAAAAAAGTTAAAAAAGTTGGCGTAATTAAAGATTTTGATAACGATTCAGTTAATGCCGAAATTCGCGAGGCTCTAAAAAAGAAAACTGAAGAATTGAAGAAAAAGGGCATTGAAATTGTTGAGCTGGATATGCCGACTTTGAAATACGCGCTTGCCGCATATTACATTATTGTGCCAGCCGAGGTTTGTTCTAACTTGTCACGTCATGACGGCGTACGTTATGGTTTTCGCTCGGAAGATTCAAAAGACCTTGAATCACTTTACGAAAATACCCGCAGTGAAGGTTTTATGCCAGAAAACAAACGCCGCATCATGATTGGCAACTTCGTTTTGTCATCTGGTTTTTATGATGCATATTTCTTGAAAGCAGCTAAGGCTCGTACACTAATCGTAAAAGAGTATGAAGAAGCCTTTAAAAAATGCGACTTCATCTTGACGCCGGTCTCACCAAACTATGCCTTTAAGCTCGGCGAAAAAGTAAACGATCCAATCGCGATGTACCTCGAAGATTTGATGAGCGTATCGCTTAACCTTGCTGGCGTACCAGGGCTTTCGGTACCAGTAGGCGAAACGAAGACTGGTTTACCAATTGGTTTGCAATTAGTTGGGCCAAGACGTAGCGATAAATCATTAATTGAATTTTCTAAGGAGCTTAGATAATGGACGGTGGGGTTGTAACATTTATTATTGCAACGTTAATTCTTGGCGTGTTTTTGTTTATCGCATTTGGGCTTACTGGCAAGCGTGGTCATAAATTTGATACCAGTGAATACCAAACCAGATTCCTTTCTATTGAAAATAAATTAGATAGAGATAATTCAGCGACATTTCCGATGGCTATTATTAATTGTGATAAACTACTCGACCGCGCCATGATAGAAATGGGCGTTCCGGGAAAGACTATGGGTGATAGATTAAAGCGCTGTGGCGACAAGTTCTCGAATTTAGATTCGGTTTGGCGTGTGCATAAAATGCGTAATATGATTGCACATGATAATGATTTTGAGTTGTCATTTAAGCAGGCGCAAAACGCTCTGGAAACATATAAGCAAGCATTAAGAGATTTAGGAGCAATATAATGAAGTATATCCCGACAATTGGTATTGAATGCCACGTACAGCTTTCTACTAAAACTAAATTGTTTTCTGAAGTCGACAACGATGCACGCGGAAAAGAACCAAACTCCTGTGTTTCGCCGGTTTGTTATGCACTACCTGGCATGCTCCCTAGGCTGAACGGGGAAGCAATCAAATTTGCAATTCGTGCTGGCCGCGCGATGAATTGCGAGATCAATGCGTCCTCACGTTTTGACCGCAAACATTATTTTTACCCGGATTCACCAAAAGGTTTCCAGATTACTCAGTTTTATCACCCGATTATTGGCGCGGGTTATGTGGAACTTCCATCTGGCACCAAAATCCGTATTGAGCATGCCCACCTTGAAGGCGATGCTGGAAAGTTGACTCACTTTGATACTTATTCACTCGTAGATTTAAACCGCGTCGATACGCCGCTTATTGAAATCGTTTCTATGCCAGATATTCACTCGGCGAAAGATGCACATGATTATTGTAAAGAGCTCTGGCGTCTCATGCGTTTTGCTAAAGTGACTTATGGTGATCTTTATAATGGCAACATGCGCTTTGACGTAAACATTTCTCTTGCACCAGAGGGTGCGGATAAACTAGGTACGCGTGCTGAAGTAAAAAACCTCAACTCATTCCGCTCGGTTGAACGCGCTGTAGAATATGAAATTGCCCGCCAGGCCAAGATTCTGGACGCTGGTGAAAGAGTCGTACAAGAAACCCGTGGTTGGAGCGACGCAACCGGTAAGACTACTGGTCAACGTTCTAAGGAAGAGGCAAAAGATTATCGCTATATGCCAGAGCCAGATATTCCACCAATTAATCTTTCAAAGGAATTCATTGATACTGAGGCAGCAAAACTTCCACCAATGCCAGCCGATTATCGCAAAAAGTTTGCTGGGAAGATTTCTACTGATATTTTAGAAGTTCTTCTTGATTATCCTGAACTTATGGAAAAGATGAACGAGATTGACGATAAATATATTACGACTATTGCAAATCTCTTTACTTCTGTGCTTTTAGCCGAAGAAAAATCTGCCGAATACTTAAATGATTTGCCGGACACTAAAAAGCTTGTCGATCTCGCTGAGATGAATGAGAAAAAGGAGCTTAGCTCAACGGCAACCAAAGAAGTATTCCTACGTTTGTTTGATCCACAAATGAAAGGTCGCGACACAAAGACTATTGCAAAAGAGCTTGGGCTAATCCAAGAGAATGATTTAGGCGCGCTTGAAGCCATTGTAGACACGGTGCTTGCGAAACCGGAGACAAAAAAGGCGCAAGATGATTTTAGAAATGGTGAAGAAAAAGTAATTGGATTCTTGGTGGGCCAGGTGATGAAAGAATCAAAAGGCAAAGCTAACCCATCAGCAGTACAACAAATACTCAGGGATAAGCTTAAGTGATTGAAGCAATACTAACAACGTTTTTCGTAGCAATGGTGCCGGTGATTGAATTGCGCGGGGCTTTACCGATCGGTGTAGGAATGGGGCTCCCACCCCTCGCGGCAGCCGCTATTGCAATTATTGGTAATCTAGTGCCAATTCCGTTTATTCTGATTTTGCTTCAAAAAATCTTTGACTTCATGAGGACCAAAAAGCACACCAAAAAAATGGTTTTATGGCTTGAAAAGAAGGCCGAGAAGAACCGCACCAAAATAGATAAATATGGTTGGCTAGGACTGATTCTTCTTGTTGCTATACCGCTTCCTGGTACTGGAGCCTGGACAGGTGCTTTAGTTTCTAGCTGTTTTAAGATGCGAAAAAGACCATCAATGCTCGCTATCACGGCCGGTGTGATTATGGCTGGGATAATTGTGTTTCTTATTACTTACGGCGTAAAGTCTTTGATTTAAGTGTTGACAGAAAAAACTGGTTAGGGTATAATCCTCTGTACGGATGGGGAATGACTCTTCATCCATTATTTGTTCCTTGCGGCTTTCCGCAGGAGCCGCATTTTAAAATATCGGGCTTCGTGAAAAACGAAAATCTAACCCAAGAAGGGAGCGTGATGCGATGAGAATCGGATTCATGGTATTTCCATACCAAGTAGAGCTGCCCCTTGCGGAGGCTAGTATGGGCGGTACGGCCAGTGGTTCAGCTCCGGAGGCGTCTTGCCCTCTGTCTGTCTTTGGTGATCATAAGCAGATGATGGCGCGGTTCTATCGCAAGATAGCGCCTATTTAGTTAACGGGGTTTTAAACCCCTAGTGGCTTAGCCACCACTATTCCTCCTAAAACAAAACGAGGTTGTTGACTCGCCTGACTGTGTGATTAAGGGCCCTCCGAAGGGGGTGGTACCTGAGTGAGGGGGACATCACACATACACACTGTTTTGCTCACTAAAACTATTCTCCTTTCTTTATAATCTAGCCCGAGTACGTTAACCGAAGTGCCGGAACAGAAGTATCGCTGCCTCGATACGTTCCGGACCGCGGAGGCCTCGAGTCTCCACTACCCTAGCGCCCCAGTGCAATGCACTGGGGTTTTTCTTTATGAAATTTCTTTATTTTTTGGGAAATATATGATAAAATGGGGCGGTAATTGTCTCTTGTTTTTTGAGTGTGGTAACTTAGCAAGAACGAATGAATAATAATAACTATAAAAGGAGCATATGGCTACTGAGATTAAAGACCTCGCAAAGTTACGCAATATTGGTATTATTGCGCACATCGACGCAGGCAAAACCACTACCTCCGAAGCGATTCTCTATCGTACCGGACTTAAGCATAAAATTGACCTCGTAAAAGGCGACACTGGCGGTGCAACTACCGACTGGATGGAGCAGGAAAAGGAACGTGGTATCACGATTACTTCTGCTGCTGTAACGACTTACTGGAAAGGTCACAAGATTAACATTATTGATACCCCGGGCCACATCGACTTTACCGCTGAAGTGGAACGCTCACTTCGCGTGCTCGATGGCGCAGTCGTGGTATTCGATGGCAAGATGGGCGTAGAAGCTCAGTCTGAAACCGTGTGGCGCCAAGCTACCAAGTACGGCATTCCACGCATTTGTTTTGTTAACAAGATTAACCAAATCGGCGGTGATTTTTATAAATCCCTCGATTCAATCCACAAGCGTCTTTCTAAGAATGCTGTCGCAATTCACCTCCCAATCGGTTTTGAGAAGGATATCTGCGGCGTTGTAGACCTTATTGACATGAAGGCCTACACCTACAAAGATTACGCCGATCACGAACTTACGGTTGGCGAAATCCCAGCCGATATGGTTGAAAAAGCCAAGAACGCTCGTTCAATGCTTGTTGAAGAAGCTGTTCAAGCTGATGAAGCTTTGATGGACAAATACTTCAGCCAAGGCGAAGAAGCTATCACCGAGATTGAGCTTAAAGCCGCTCTCAGAAAGCGCGTACTTGAAGGTGATTTCTTCCTAGTTACCGGTGGCGATGGTCGTGGCGTGATTGTTGAGAAGGTTCTCGACCTCATGACTGATTATCTCCCAAGTCCACTTGACCGCGACCAGGGCCAAACCGTTGGTACCGATCCAAAGTCTGGTGACAAAATCGTTCGCAAGGCTTCTGATAACGAGCCACTTACCGCACTCGCATTTAAGATTGCTACCGACCCATTCGTTGGCAAGCTCATTTTCGTCCGCGTTTACGCTGGCGTTCTTAAATCTGGTTCTTATATTCTTAACGCTACTACCGGCAACAAAGAACGCGTTGGTCGTGTAGTACGTATGTTCGCTGATAAGCGTGAAGAAATTTCGGAAATTACCGCTGGCGATATCGCCGCCGTGGTTGGACTTAAGGAATGTACGACTGGTACCACCCTTTGTGATCCAGCACACCCAATTCACCTAGAGTCTATCGACTTCCCAGATCCACCAGTATCTATTGCTGTTGAACCAAAGACTAAAGCAGACCAGGAAAAAATGGGTATCGGCCTTTCAAAGATGGCTGAGGAAGACCCAACCTTCCGCGTCCACACCGATGAAGAAACCGGTCAAACTATTATTTCTGGTATGGGTGAGCTTCACCTTGAAATCATCATCGACCGTTTGAAGCGCGAACACGGCGTAGAAGCCAATACTGGTGCCCCACAAGTTGCTTACCGCGAAACTATTCGTGGTGTGGCAGAAGCACAAGGTAAACACATTAACCAGTCCGGTGGTCGTGGGCAGTACGGTGTCGTTTGGATTAAGATTGAGGCAAATGAACCGGGT
>CAZCPT010000017.1:0-20270 GCA_964499905.1 uncultured Candidatus Saccharibacteria bacterium
TATTGCGGATATCTTCCTTGTAGATTGTTAATGCCTGCTTAATTTGCCCCAGCCAAATAAAAGCACTTAGGGCTTTTATTTTTTACTCAACAATCCTTTTGCTGTGCTTTTCACTATCTCTGCTAGTTTTTCTTTATCGTCTATATCTTCAACTAAATACATTGGCTTGGCGTTCGTATATGGGATAGATTCTGACATTTTATATTGTTCGTTTTCTGGAACAATCTTTACTAGTAGACGATCGTCATAAATACCACCAAACAGAACACCTGCTGAATAAAGTAAAAACTCGCCCATCATTGGACGACAAGCAATATCAGGTGCTTCCGATAACTGTTCTAGTATATAATTGCGATATTCTTTGGTGCTTGTCATTTTAATTTTACTCGCCGGCCTTCACCTATCCCCCTAACTGTTTAATTTGCATCTTACAGGCAACCCATAACCACGATTGACGCTATCGCTTAAGTTGGCAGAACTAGAGTTTACCCAGAATGCTCTCATCTCGCTTGCGCTGGAGTGTGTAGAGGTCCAGAAGTAACCTCTCGTGCCATGATAATTGTTTTCTGACGAGTGGCTGCCACCTACGAATCGACCAGTTAGTGGTGTAGAAAGATTATGCTGAACGCTAGACGGGTCGGTAGCATCATAAGTTCCATTATATGCATTAATCAAATCAGAGTACTCCCCGCCAGAATTACCGGTCGGCAAATGCCAGCCTGCAGGACAAATGTCGCCATCAATATCATAGAGAGTGTCCGGCTTCGGGTCTTGCGCCGGCGAGCTACCAACAGATTCATCTTTGCCTGGACAATAAGTCCCACCAGAAGCGGCACAATAATTATAGAAAATCCCAATCTTGCCCGTGCCTCCGCCATAGGAAGTCGCAGTAGAATCTTTAGTCCAGTTTTCAAAATCGGAATTACCTACACAGTCTGCTCCGAAACAAGGACCTGCAGAAATCGACATTGCACCGCTCATGTAATTATGGGCATATGACTTGGACCAGTCGCGATAATTAACTCTCAAAGTAGCATATTTATCGCTCTGAGAAGCCCCGCCGTTTTTCATGTAGTTAAGAGCCGTTTCAGAAGAATTAGTATTTAGATCAGTGATATTATTGAGAATTCTACTATCACCGAGGTCCAGCCTCAAGTTATCTAGCATCCAAAGCCCACCATCTGCCAATTTGGAAACACAATATGGCTCACCATCACGAGCATCTTTCAAGTAGTAAGTTTGTTCTGGAACAAGAGAATTCAATACAGTGTTGTAATTACCACTGGTGATATCTTGCATGTAGGTAATATTCGGTACAGGAGTATTACAGGCAGTTGGTATTGGAATGATGTGGCTGGCAATAGACAGCGTAGAAGCGTCGTTCGCCTCAAAAGTCGTCGGGTTATCCGTTGTGGATGCAACAGCTCCACCGCCAGTAGTAGACCACGTGTCAAACAGATAGCCAATTTCAATGTCTGCAGTTAAAGTGTAGGTTATTCCGCTATAAATCGTTACATTTTCGGTGTGGGTGCCATCGCCATTGTTGCCATTGTTGGTGATCGTGGTAGTTCCGTGATCGCTACTAGCCAAAGTAACGCTATTCGTATGAGAATCTAAGTTAACGGCTGTAATGTATGTTGATAGCTCCTCACCAGTGGCCGTCAAGGTAGAATCACCAGTAACAGCATAAGTAGCGGGATTATATGTATTGAATTCCATAGTGCCGTTCGACGAGGTGGTATATTCTACAAATCTATAGCCAGCGCCACTCATTGTTGTGGTGACTGTATATGATATGCCGTGCTTCAAGGTGACGGTATCACCACTTGTCGTCACAGTTTGTGAGCCATAAGCAGAATGAGAAATAGTGACACTGGATACGCCCGAGCCGGCAAAGTTAACAGTGACGGTGTGAACAGGAGTCTCAAGTATACACCTGGCAGCTATACCGTAATTATGAGTAAGGCTGTTGCTCATTGTAATTGTATCTTGCTTTATAATGAATTCTTGCGGGTTCGAGCTGTTACCTCTAGTGGCGGTCCAAATGCCACCTTGGTAAGTTGGGTCGCTATGGAACTTACCAGAAACAAAGTTTCCCACAAACGGTATAGAAGTTTTGTATTGCAAACTATTAGGGGAACTTGCGTCTCTATAACTATAATAATTATAGAGGCTGTAAAGATCACCAGGCATAGTACCCGTAGGCAAGCGCCAGTTAGCCGGGCAGATGTCACCATCGATATCATAGAGAGAGTCTGGTTTTAGGTCTGTCTCTGGGATATTAGTTTTGCTTGTGCCATTACCATAGCAATAAGTACCCGCAGAGACCGCGCAGTAGTTATATAGCACACCGACTTTCCCGCTACCATTCCCATAGACCGGAACCGTAGAATCTTTAGTCCATTGACTATTGTTCTCATTAACACAAGAGCCTGAGTACATACAGGTACCAGAAGAGACCGACATTGGTACGCTATAGTAGTCTTGGCCACTACTGGTCCAGGCTACATTATTGAGAGGAGCAGTAGGATATTGGTCGCTAGCAGTTCCGCCACCATTTTTGAGATAATTCAGTTGCTCAGCAGTAGCATTAGTATTCGAGGCAGTTACATTATCTAAAGTATCGCTATCCCCAAGGTCCAGCCTCAAATTGTCTAGCATCCAAAGTCGTCCGTCAGCCAGCTTCGAAACACAGTAAGGCTCATCATCACGAGAATCCCTTAGGTAGTAAGGTTGCTCGTCGACAAGCGAATCTAAAACGGTAGTATAGTTGCTAGTATTAATTTCTTGCATATAAGTAATATTCGGGACAGGTGTATTGCAGGATACAGGAGGCTCAAGCCCTGTATAGGAAGTGTCCTGGGTGACAGAAAGAGCAAGGGTAGTATCGCCAGTGATAACAAAAGTGGTAGGATTTTGAGCAGAATTACCCAACGCACCATTTGTACCACGGGTCCAGGTATTCAATTTATAGCCAGATGCAATGCTGGCAGTTATAGTATATGTAGCACCTTTAGCTAGGCTGACAATGTTGTTTGTTCTAGTTGCAGTTGTAGTGCCATAAATAATACTAGAAAATGTGACTTTGCTGACATTCTGTGGTATTGAAACCGTAACATTATTATAGGTAGTAGCACCATTAAAGACGCATCTGACTGCAAAACCATCCCACTTTTCATAAGTATTTGCGCTTGCTTGCAATACTCCAACCGCATAACCGAGTCGATAAGCATTATCATTGTTTTTCGTCGTCGCCGTCCATATCCTACCATTAGAATAGCTTGAATTTCTCTTGTTATTATTGTAGTCACCAGACCAGACAAAGTTATTCGGATATGCGCGCCAAACAACGTCGGAACTGGACGAATTATTGTTGATAACTGCATTCAAAGCATTATATTCACCACCGCTACCACCAGTCGGCAAATGCCAGTCGGCAGGACAAATGTCACCACTAAGTACGCCATCATGATTTGGACCACTCTGTTCCGTAGTGCTAAAGGTTCCATTTCCAGCAGTGGCAGTATACCAGTTATAATATACGCCATAAGAATACCATCCACTTAACGCATCATCATTAGTATAGGATTGCGTCAAGGTCCTATTTAGATTATTTGCGTTGTATTGAATTTGATCAAGACAATCCGTCCCCCTGACGTTACAAAGTGTGTTTAAGGAATGAGTATCACTATCATTTGAAGCTTCCACAAAACCAGCAACTGGATTGTTGGTATTCTGGGCGGTAATAGTGGCCGTGCCAGGATCTAGGCGAAGGTTCTCAACAATCCAGCATTTTTCATCTCCTAACTTAGCTACGGCATAGGTCTGATTGTCCCGAGTGTCCGTTAATGCTATTACGTCGTTTTGAACCATGGAGTTACAGCCAGTCCAACCCTGTAGATTACCAGAAGATTGTATCCACTTAGCATAAAGTTTCAACCCTTCTGAACTAAGATCTCCAGTCGAAATAGTAGCATTAGGGCCATAAACAGTATTCCCATCCTCCGTGGTCCAGCCAGCAAACCCATAACCTGTCTTAGAATAGTTAGGCGGGATAAGTGTGACAGTACTATTAGACACGGCGGACTGGTTCGCCATAGTACCGACGCCACCATCTGCCCCATTATCAAAGTAACAAATGTATCCCGCTGAACAAATATCTTCTTCAAAGACGGCATAGATTGTCTTAGTAGTGGACTGGCCAGAGCTATTAATCGTGATAGTACTCGGCGTAAAGGTACCACTCACGGCATTGTAGACATAGTCTGGGGTAGTGCTGCCGCTAGTATCACTATAGCCAAGGAATGTGTAGCCATTGAGTGATGGAATCGTCTCGGTAGAAATAGTGAATTCATAGGAGCTGTTTCTACTATTCGCAGTTTCGTCTTCTGGGATAGTGACCGAGTAACTATCGGCATCATAATCGAGAATATACTCCAGCTGCACCGGGAATACACCTGGGTAAATACAGCGCACAGCAAAGGCATCCCATTTGTTATATGATCCTGTCGGTGTAGCGCCACTAGCAACTGTGCCTAGCCGGTAAGCATTGAGGTTACCATTTGGCGTAGCACTCCAGAAGCGGCCATAGTTATTGCGCCCGCCAGGTATATTGTAATTAAAATCGCCAGAGTAGATAAAATTATCAGGGAACTTCATTAGCCCAGCATCGGTAGCCAAAGAACCATCATTAGCTAAATCATTTAGATTCTCAAATTCACCATCCTCACCACCAGTTGGCAAACGCCAATTAGCTGGGCAAATATCACCGGCTGCATCAGTGCTATCTATATCATAAGTACCATTACCAGCCGTGGCCGTATACCAGTTATACATCACGCCGTAGCTATACCACGAATAGTTTACACTATTATGACTGTACGACGGAGTAAGATTTCGATTTAACGCGTTGGCATTAAAACGAATCGTATCTATACAAGTATCTTCATCATCATTACATAGAGTATTAGAGCTGGCAGAATTAGGAGCGTCTGCGATAAATTCTGCGGTAGGGGAATTGGTATTGCTACTGCTGAAGGTAGTAGTAGATGGGTCGAGACGGAGGTTCTCCGTCATCCAGCAATTTCCATCTTCTAGCTTAGCCACAGTATATACGTTATTATCGCGGATGTCTCTGAGGGCAATAAGCTCACCAAATTCCATATTGTCACATTGAGCTCCGCTAAACGACTGCATTGTATAGTTAGAATCAGCTGGTAGCCACACCGCATAGAGAGTGATTTGGTATTCTTGATCGGCATTTGCGTAGAAGTCGTCATTAATAGCGATGGTTTGATTTGGCCCATAAATTGTTACCGCTTGGCCGCTTGTGAGCTTGGAACTAGCATCGTCATCTAAACTCCAACCGACAAATCCATAGCCAGCACGAGAGAAATTAGGAGAAACTAGTGTTTTTTGGCCCGGTTCAAGGTCACTGACGTTAGCGCTTGTCATAACGCCAGCATCAGAGCCATTGCCATCATAAACTAAACTATATTGTATGCGCCAAGTAGCGTATAAAGTGAGGGTTTGGCCTGTAGTAATATTCATGCTTTCGGCAGCAGCAGCTACAGATTCGCCTTCATTCACAACTACACCGCTGCCATCAGCTGCAGTGTTCCAGCCGGTGAACAAAGAATTTGCTTTTGTGAAGGCATTATTTGCAGCTACCGCAGTGCTGAAATCAACGTTAGTTTCGTCTGCCACTACGCCAGTACCTTCGTTGGCATCGTAATGGATGTTGCCGATTATATGAGCGCCTGGATTATACAAACATCGTACTGTTTGTCCGCGCACTTTCGCAGTACCATTGGAGTTCATATGAACGCCATCCGGTTTTAGCCAGAGATTATTAGTGTTAGCTGCACTTGCCGTGGTTGATGTGGCATAACTACTTGAAGTACCACGATTATAACCTGCATCGTTTCGATATTCACCGCTTAATATATAGTTATATGGATAGGTGCGCCAACGCTTTGAGGCCGCCAAACCAGCTTGAGTACCAGATGTCTTATTAGTGCCATCTCCCCCCATAGTAACGTCAAGAGCCGCTAAATCCCCGCTACTGCTATAACCAGTCGGCAACCGCCAATCGGCTGGGCAAATGTCGCCATCAGCGGATGCGCCCGCTTCATTTAGACCGTAAGTACCATTTCCGGCAGTAGCAGTATACCAGTTGTAATAATGCCCATAAGAATACCAAGAGCTAGAATTATTATTCGTGTCGTAAGCCGCAGTTAGATTACGGTTTGTGTTATTGGTGTTATATTTAACCTGATTATTACATGTTGCATTATTATTAGCACAAAAACTATTTGATGATGCAGGATGGTTGGTATTGACTGCCGTAACAAAATCCGCGGATGGCTTATTAGTGTTTTCATTCGAAATAAACAAATTTTGATTACTTAAATCCAAGCGAAGGTTTTCGATCATCCAACATTGGTCGTCGGCGAATTTGACCACGGCATATGTATTATTGTCACGAGTATCCGTTAGTGCGGTGATACTATTCGCGGCCACAATTAGTTCTCCGTTATTACCATAGCTAATAGCCGTCATACCAGCACAACCAGTCCAGCCTTGTAAATTACCAGATGATGGTATCCAGCGAGCATAGAGTTGCAACCCGGTTACCGAAAGGTCACCAGTAGTAATTGCTTGATTTGGACCATAATTAGTGCCAGTACCATCTGGTTCAGTATTCCAACCCGCAAAGCCATAACCTGATCGAGAAAAATTGGAAGCGAGTAGCATTATTTCCGAATTAGAGTCGGCCGGCTGGTTACTCATTAAACCAGTTCCATCGTCACCATTGCCGTTATAGCAAATGCTATCCGCTTGACATGGCATAATATTAGCAATAACAATTATATTGAATGTATTAGTATATGTACCAGCACTAGCATCGGCTGGGACATTAACGCCAAAGGTTAATGTGTGTTCGTTTTCACCTGCTGTATTAGTACTAAATAGTGCAGCTGGTGTTGCTAATGGCTCTGGGACTGGGTAAAAATTCGTTCCATTGTCTACACTATAACCATAGCCTTCGCCAATTGAAGAAACTGGGATACTGGTGGCTTCGTTTGGTAAAGTGAATGTGGGTATGGTTTTTGTATTATCCGATACATCGACAAGTGCTGAAGATGCGCCAGTTGTAGCAAGTTTGACTTGATAGCCTGCTATGTTGTCGGTAGAGATGGTAATGGTCTGACCTTCCATCTCGAATTGATCCGGCATTAAACTCATATAAATTCGATCTGTAGAAAGGGTTACTTCTAATTCAGACGTAGCAAAAACTGCCTGGCTAGTAAATAGTAGGCTAGCAAATGCGAGTATAATTAGCGAAATTAACTTCTTCATCGGACCCTTCACGGATCCTTCCTCCAACACTCTCGCATACAATAATAATTATAGCACAACCATAATAAAAAACATGGAAAACCACTTAAAAATCTTTGAAATTAAAATAGGGCACTATTATAAGCGCCCTTTGGGTTAGTGCGAGGTGGAATGGTTTATTTGTTGCCGTACTGGGTGTAGCTTCTGCCGTTTTTGTCCGTATGGACGTTTTTCACAGAGCCGTCGGGATATTCATCCCAGGAAAGGTGGCGATCTTCGTCTCTGGAGTAGGCCGTGTGGTGGATGTGATCACCCTTGTTGCTAGAGGACATGCCTCCGCCGTTCTCCACGATGCTCTCGGCCGCCTTATCGACGTCGACTTTGCCTGGATTGCTAAACAAACTCATTTCTTTGTCCTCCTTTAAAAAAGTACATTGGCTTACGCCAACTATGATATTATATAACAGAACTAATTATTTGTCAAACTTATAACGTTTATCATTTCTTTTTTTACCTAATAATGTTATAATCGGTGGCGATTGGTGGCAATTCGGCCACCATGTTCGTTTACAAGGAGGTGGAATTATGGTCTATCTTATCGCACTGGTTATTATCTTGATAACATTCGTGCTGATCTACCGTAACTTCATTGACCTTCGCAACCATAACGAAGGCACAGATGATATGGTAGAGCTCGCGGGTATTATCAGGAGAGGAGCCAAAACCTTCCTCAAAAGAGAATACCGAGTAATTATACCTACGGTCTTAATTGTGGCCGTACTTTACTCGTTATTCCGCGAAGCGTGGTCCGGACTTACGTTTGTTTTTGGAGCTACGCTTAGCATAGCAGCAGTCGAAATCGGAATGAGAGGAGGGACATATGCGAATGTTCGCACCACTAACGCCGCTCGCGTGACGGGCGCAATGAGTAGAACGATGAGAATCGCTTTGCTTGGCGGAAGTTTAAGCGGATATTCGGTCCCGGCGTTTGGCCTTTTAGGCTTTCTGGCTGTTTGGGTTTTATCCGGCGGTGCTCACGCGAGCCACGTCGGACACGGAATCTTAACGGCCACACCCTGCAATGTGGTGACCATGCGTCTTACTACCTATTCACTTGGTTGTTCGGTAGTAGCCATGTTTAACCGTGTTGCGGGCGGCAACTACACTAAAGCAGCGGATATTTCGGCAGACATTGTGGGCAAAAACATCCACAACATGCCGGAAGATGATTCCAGAATGCCGAATTCGCTGGCAGACTTTATCGGTGACTGCGTTAACGATATCGCTGGTAACATTTCGGATCTTCTGGAAAGTTTCGTTGCAACACCCACGGCGTGCATCCTGATAGCAATGCAGGTATTTAAGGATAATGATGCAGCCCTCACTGCGGCATGCCTTCTTCCTTTTATCCTGTCTGCTGGCGGGTTGCTCAGTAGCATCATTGGTGTTAATGTCATTATTTTTAAGAATAGGAAGAGAAAATCCTATGTCGAAATTGATGGCGTTAAGACCGTGACCGAAGTCTCTCGGGAAACCAGAGATCCTGGCGAAGAGCTTAATCGCGCAACCTACCTTTCAGCTGCCTTTGTAATTGTGGTGGCACTTTACGGTTCACATGCGATATTTGGGAAGCTGTCTGGGCTTGAGGGTATCTTTAAAATTGGTTGGATTTCGCCTTTTGTAGCAGCCGTTCTGGGAATGATTAGTTCCGTTGCGGTCGGTAAAATCACCGAATACTACACAAGTATGAAATTTAAACCAGTGAAAAGACTTGCACAAATGGCGACCGAAGGTGACGCTTTTGTCGTAACTTTTGGCGACGCGATTGGTTCTCGCTCCGTGCTTTTACCGGTTCTAGTAATCGGCATTTCTATGCTGCTTTCCGGTTGGCTATGCGGTACTTACGGAATTGCAATTGCCGCACTCGGCATGCTTAGTTTCGTCGGTACTACAGTTTCGATTGACGCCTTTGGTCCGATTGCAGACAACGCTGGCGGTATCGCCGAAAGTTGTCACTTGGACGAAAGCGTCAGAGAAATCACAGACCAGCTTGATGCAGTTGGCAATACCACTGCTGCAATTGGTAAAGGAAACGCAATCGGCTCAGCCGCGTTTGCTACCGTGGCACTAATCATGTCGTATATCGGTAGTTATCCCGCGTCTGACTTCACCAACCCCATCACAATAATTTTCATCATTGTAGGTGGCATCATTGGTGGCGCACTTATCGAATACTTTGTCGCGATTTTGACAGAAAACACCATTAACTCGGCGAAATTGATGGCTGACGAAGGAGAGCGTCAGCTGAGGGAAGAACCTGGTATACTTGAGGGGAAAGTCAAACCCGACTATGATCGGGTCATTAAAATGGCAGCCGATGAGGCATTACGTTGTATGCTGCTGCCGTCAATATTGGCACTCATCTCACCTATAATTTTCGGGTTCCCGTTTGGACCAGAAATAGTTCTTGGTCTTCTGGGTGGTAGCACCATCACTGCAATCAGCCGTGCAATCTTTAACGGCAACTCGGGTGGCGCCTTTGATAACGCAAAGAAGCTTATCGAAACTGGAGGCCTGCCCGGCTTTGAAAAAGGCTCAGCTGCACATAAAGCAGCTGTAGTCGGTGATACCATTGGAGATACACGTAAGGACGTTGTTGGCGTGGCACTTGATATCTTTATCAAGACAATGTCGACCGTCGCAAATACTCTGGCGCCGGTGTTCTATGCATACCGGCTATTCTAAACCTCCTACCCCCAACAAACGTTGGGGGATTTTTTATGCTATAATAATTTTATGGCAAAGAAAAAGATTTTTTCGAATGAACAACTTAAAAATCTATCCGCCGAAGAGGTGATAGATAAACTTCAACACGAGAATTATTCCTTACTTAATACCCTAGGGGCTGAGAAGCTCCGTAAGGAAATGGTCCCAGTGGGCAAGGCTTGTAATACTGCAATTAACTATTTCTTCCGTACTACCGGACCAAAAAAAGACGAGGAGAAGCACAACCAAGCTGCTAGAAAAAAGCTGGTCAAGATTTTGTCAAAGCTGACTCCAGGTGATTATAGCGGCATGCCACACGACCAAAAAAATGGTCTAGTAGTTGGTTTTAACCACCCGTCTCTAGGCGAGATCGGTAGAATTTTAGTAATGAAAATTGACGTAATGGGCGATAAATTAATGTATTTCCCAGTAAATCTTCCTTGGTATGAAGCACTGGCGCCAAATTACGATCGTATTAAGAGGCTTGGCATTATCATTACGCCAACCATCACTCCGGCAACCTGGAAGAAGATGAACCTAGAAGAAGGCACCGAGTTATATGAATATGGCAATAAGTTTAAAAAGGATTTCCGCGATATTTATACTAAGCTCTCACACGACGGCGTAAAGAATGGTGGCGTGATTTTTGTAGCCCCGTCCGCCACGCGTCAGGCGACCGTATTTAAAAACAAGGCTGTGTACGACAAAAAAGAGGATATAATTCCTACTATGTCGATGCTCGCAATTAAACTATATAGCGACAAAGACGTGAAGTGTGACTTCCTTCCAATGGCAATTATCCCGCCAAAGAATTATAAACGGGGCCTTAATTTCGGTAAAAAATATATTCTTACACCAGGAGAAATAATGACGGCAGCCGAAATTCGCAAGAAATATTTTAAGAAAAAAGACATCAAACGACTAGAGGGTTTTGACTACGATTTTCACCTAAGAATTGCTGAAAAATTGCCGAAAAAGTTTTGGTACTAAACGTAATTCGTGTGCTATAATCATAAGCGTAATGCAAGAAGAACCATATTTTTATCATCCGCTCGAAAATATCGAAGATATCGATGAGTTCGAGACCGCGGTTGAACGTACGCATCTTACTAAGAGTCTTTCAAAAGAGCGTCCGTATACTTATTGGACTCTTGAATTATATGATCAGGAAAATGGTATTCGTGGTGGTGGTGGCCTTGGCGTTCTAGCCGCCGATACGCGTCGCGTTGCTGAGCAAATGGGTGTATATTTTACTCTAATTACACCATTTTATCCAAGCGAGCCACACCAAGTACTTCACGGTGAAACTGTGGTCGACGATCATGTGTCAGTAGATTACCGTAATTTTGGCTTTAAATATATTGATTCGGTAAACGTAAAATGCGCTGGTAATCTTTGTCATCTCGATGTTATCGAAAAATGCTTTAAAACTACCAGAATTGTTTGTATTACAGAGCCGAATTTTGGTGAATTATATTCTGGCATGAGTGGCTCGGATCATCGCTTATACCAGGAAGTCTCACTCGGATTTGGTGGCTATGCTGCTCTTAAACTACTTGGTCTAAAGCCTGCCATTATGCAGCTAAATGAAGTTGCAACCTTCTTTGCGGCCTTAGCTCGCTTAGACGAGTTAGCATCAAATGGCATGGATTTTTACGAGGCCGTGGTTTACACCAGAAAGCACACTTTATATACCAACCACACTTTGGTACAAGCTGCCGAAGCTGAGTTCGGCGAAGAACAGTTTGAACGTTTTGTTTATCCAAATCTTAAATCTCCGGCCGTCCGTAAGTGGATTAAAGATAAATTTGTAAACGGTAAACTAAAACTATCGTCCGTAGCGATTGAAATCGCGGAACTAAGAAGTGGCGTATCAAAGCTCCACGCGAGAGTTGCAAATTATCACGATATTGCCGGCAACAAGGTGAAGTTTAAGGCCGTAACTAACGGCATTGATATGAATAAATGGGTAATGCCAGATATTTTGAAATTTTACCGCCAGGCGAACATCGTCGATAACATTAATTACCCAGTTAATAATTTTGTCGATAACTTAGGCAATGTTACAGCAGAAAATATCCGTGAACTTAAAAAAGAAGGGCGCCAGATTTTAAATGAAGTTTTGAAGGACCGTCCAGATCAAAACGGCACATTCTTAAACTTTAGAGATGATGAATTTATCTTTGATTTTAAACGCCGTTTTGTAGATTACAAACGCCCAGAGCTTCCATTT
Organism: uncultured Candidatus Saccharibacteria bacterium; assembly: GCA_964499905.1. GTDB lineage: Bacteria > Patescibacteriota > Saccharimonadia > Saccharimonadales > Saccharimonadaceae > Nanosyncoccus. The sequence continues at coordinate 12,341 of CAZCPT010000017.1, forward strand.
AAAGATTTAACTAGACTACGTAGAATACTTGAAAGCGCAAATGCGCACTATATTCTAGCCGGCCGTATTCATACCGGTGACCATGCGATGGGTGAAAAGCTTCATAAGATTTTACATGATATTAAAAAAGATGATTATCTTAGTACCCACGTCCATTATATTGCGGATTACGACGAAAAACTGGCTTTCGGCCTTTCCGCTGGCTCGAACGTCGCAATTAATGTGCCAATTGTCGGGCTCGAGGCCTGTGGCACTTCTTGGATGAAGGACATCGCAAACCTTAATCTTCTTATTTCCACACATGATGGTGGCGTAGCCGACGCTTCATCCGAAAGTTACTTGTGCGTGCGCGGTAATTCCGAAGATGAAGAACTAGACGAGCTATACCGCCGCATGGAAGAGGCAGTCAATGCCTGGCAAAATGATTTTGATCTTGAATTTTTGATTCAAAAGCAGCTCGCAGCCTATATCCCAGTGATTTCTGGTTCCAGAATGATGCGAGATTATCTTGACTATTTATTCCCAGCGTAGTATACTATTGACAAGTCTGGTATCAGACTTTTTTTAATAACAAGGAGTAAAATGGCTAAACCCAAGATAACCCGTATTAAGGCTGGTGAATCTTCGAAAACAACCGAAGAGGAGCAGACGCCTATTACTCGGAAAAAAGTTGTTGTCAAAGACAAAAAGCTTGAGAAATCAAACCGCAAGGAAGCTAGAAAAGAAGCCAAAATTGCGAAGAAAGAAGCTAAAAAGGAAGCAAAAGAAAACGGCGAGAAAAAACCATTCATTCTTTTCCGCCCATTCGTAGCACTATTTAGATATCTTCGCGACTCATGGCGCGAAATTCGCCAAGTAAGATGGCCAAATCGCAAAGCAACCTGGAAAATGGTGCTTGCAGTATTGGTATATACGGCACTGTTTGTCGTAGTTATTACACTGCTCGATTTGTTCTTCACATGGCTCTCTGGAGTGGTATTAGGATAAAAGAAAGGAATTATTAATGGCAGTAAACCGTTATGATGCAACTCGTTCGTGGTACGCAATCTCAACGTACAGCGGTTACGAAGATAAAGTTGCCGATAGTATTAATCAGCGTACAAACACCGTTGAAATGGCCGACAAGATTTTTGAAGCTATCGTGCCAAAGGAAAAACAAATTGAGATTAAAAATGGCAAGCGTAAAGTTGTAGATCGCAAGATTCTCCAGGGCTATGTACTTGTTGATATGAAGCTTTCTGATGAAACCTGGTATATTATCCGCAATACTCCAGGCGTAACCGGTTTTATTGGTACTGGTACCCAGCCAACCCCAGTTTCTGAAAAGGAAATTGCTAAAATCAAGAAACGCATGGGCGTAGAAGATCCAAAATTCTCCGTGAAATACGAAATTGGCGAAGTTGTTTCTATCACTGATGGTCCGTTTAAGGGCTTTGATGGTACTGTTTCCGAAATCGATGCCGCTAAGGGCAAACTCAAGGTCATGGTATCAATGTTTGGACGTGAAACACCAGTCGAACTTGACGCACTTCAAGTTAAGCAACTTAACTAATCCTTTACTTTTTTGCATTTTCTTGATATAATAGGTCTCGTTACATAAATGCTTCTAAATTATTAATTTTAATGGGAAACTAATTCGATGGCAGAAAAGAAAGTTATCGGTAATTTAAAGCTTAGAATCCCTGGTGGCCGTGCAACCGCAGGTCCTCCGGTAGGTTCTACACTTGGTCAATGGGGCCTAAATATGATGGATTTCATCAACCCATTCAACGAAAAGACCAAGGAATTCATGGGTAAGAACGTAATTGTTCACATCCGTGTATTCGAAGACCGCACCTTTGACTGGAAGTGCCTTGGCCAACCAGTAGATGACCTCATCCGTGAGGCTATCAAAATCGAGAAAGGTTCTGGTAAGCCAAATGTCGATAAGGTAGGCAAAATCACCCGCGCACAACTCGAAGAAATTGCAAAAGCTAAAATGGATCAGCTTAACGCAGTCGATATTGAAGGCGCAGTGAAGATTGTCGCCGGCACCGCTCGCTCAATGGGTGTTGAAGTCGTAGACTAATTAATTAAAAAACAGACCTCTCGCGAGGCCTGTTTTTTTATCTCTGTTAATATTGACAATTTAAGGGAAGTGTGCTATAATTATTAATGGGGTTAGACCATGCGATTTTAACTTAGGAGGTTAAAATGGAACATTTACAAGAAGAACGTGACTCGTTAATCGAGCAGGCTTTAGAGCTATGGCGTGTCCATGCTGAAACGTATCGGACAAACATTTTTCGCTACAAGTTCTTAATTGCCTGGAAACGGGAACTGATGAAGAGCTACAAGAAATTAGCTCTTAAAAAGATCCCACGCTACATCCTGGATGACTATCCGGATTTGCCGCTCTTTCGAATTGTTGATGAGGATTCGGTGCGTATCGAGCTAGAAAATATGGCTACACCAGAGCTAAGCTATTTGGTTTACTACATCAGATACGAGCTCGAGTGCAACCATGCCTACCGCACGGTAAACACCAGGGTGATGGAAATGCTCTACGAGATTTCCCACATCGACGATAAGCCTTCGGCTTTTGGTGTCGATACGGAGGCAAGATATTCTTGCTCCTACAAAACTCCAAAGCGCCCACATCACATCCGCAATAGCAACTGACTACCAATAACCCCACCCCCACGGGGGCCGAAAGGCCCCCTTTTTCTTGCCTTTTTTAAGCTTTTTTGTTATAATTACGGAATACAATTTAATTTGATGGGAGGGGAAAGCCCCGTTAGTACCACAGAAAGGAAATCATGGCTGAAGAAGAAGCCAAAAAACTTGATGCTGTAGAAGCTCCAGTTGAAGAAACTGTCGCCGAAACTGCCGAACCAGAAACCTATGCAAAATCTGGTAAAAAATCTAAAAAGCATATTGAAGAAGTAAAGGCTGAGGAAGAGCGCCAAGCCCGTAAGGCTGAGCGCGCTGCTCAAGAGGCTGTTGAAAAACCAAAAGGCGCTAAGCCAATTACCCGTTCACGCCTCGAGCGCCGTGGCAAAAAGTACCAAGAGTCTTACAAATTAGTTGATAAGACTAAAACTTATGCTCTTAAGGACGCCATTGAACTCGCTGTTAAAACCAGCCCAGTAAAATTTGATGCTTCAGTTGAAGCTCACGTGCGTCTTGGTGTCGATCCGCGTCAGGCCGACCAAAACATCCGTGCTACTTTAGTACTACCAAACGGTAACGGTAAAACAGTCCGCGTAGCAGTATTTGCTCCACTTGATGTTTGCAAAGCTGCTAAAGCCGCTGGTGCCAATATTGCTGAAGATGAAGAATTCTTGAAGCAACTCGAAAAGGGCGAAATCAACTTTGACGTTCTTATTTCTACCCCACAATACATGCCAAAGCTTGGCAAATTTGCCCGCTTGCTCGGTCCTAAGGGCCTCATGCCAAATCCAAAGGCTGGCACTGTTACTATGGATGTAGAAAAAGCCGTGAAGGAATCAAAAGCCGGTAAGGTTGAATATCGTGTTGATAAGCAATCAATCGTTCACATTGGTCTTGGCAAGGTTTCATTTGGTACCGACAAGCTTCTCGAAAACGCCAATGCGTTCTTTGATAGCTTAAAGTCACAGAAGCCTGCTTCTCTAAAAGGCACCTATGTAAAGTCCGTCTTTGTGACAACCACCATGGGTCCATCAATTGCGGTTGAAAATCTCTACAACTAATTGACTTTAAAATAGCCCCAAACTGGGGCTATTTTTTGTGTTTATGCTATAATTTAAGTATTATGAATTTTAATCTTCTACATATTCAAATACCAGAACTAATTGTGATGGCGATAATTGGCGCCGTCTTGCTCTTTTTTGGTTACCGCGTTAAGCAAGTCGCGTTTTTCGTGATTTGGTTCTTGATTGGTTATACCTTAATGCAATATTTTATGCCAACCCTTAATTCGTGGGTGCCGCAAATCGCTACTAGTCAGCCTTGGCAAATATTAATGCCACTTGCCGGCGGTATTTTACTGGCATTTCTTGGTCTTTCGATTGAAAAACTCTGCGTGGCCGGTATCGTATTTGGACTTACGATGATTATTACTATGAAATATTTCGGAAGCGACGTACCGACGCTAGCGGTAGGTGCAATTATTGGCTTAGTACTAGGTGGTATTGCTGTGAATATGATGAAGCCAGCAATTATTATTGCTACTTCACTAGCTGGCGCATATTGTTTGACTGTTGCGCTTCTTACTTGGCTTCCTGATATTGATCCGAAAATTTTCTATTTCCCAATTCTCGCCATTCTTACAATTGTAGGCTGCGTGGTACAATCTGGTGCAAGTGATAACTTGTAAAAATTTATACTCTGTGATATAATGTTAACAGTTACCAAAGACAGTGGCGGTGTTTTTCACTTAATCATGCCACCGAGGACAATTCTTCAATTTATTTGGTGACGCTATTTAACAATTAGCTAGCTATTTAATTATTAATAACCAAAGGAACTTTTTATGGCAATTTCAAGAGATAAAAAGAACACATTGGTTGCAGATCTCACTGAGCTTCTTAATGATTCAAAGATGGTGGTCTACGCAAAATACGAAGGCCTTACCGTAGCTGAACTTCAAGAGCTCCGTAAACTCGCACGTGAATCTGGCGTTAAAATTAAGGTCGTAAAAAACCGCCTTGTCAAAGTTGCAATGAAGGAAATTGCAGCCTACAAGAATACGGATGTTTCCGCCCTTACTGGCCAGCTTCTTTACGCTGTGGGCGCCGACGAAGATTTCGATGCAGCTAAGGTCCTTGCTAAGTTTGCAAAGACTCACGCTAAAATGGAACTCGTTGGTGGTTTCAACGCAGAGGGTACAAACCTTTCTACGGACGAGGTCAAAACGCTCGGCTCACTTCCATCCAAGAACGAACTTATCGCCCAGGTCGTGGATACACTTCTTTCTGGCATCAACGGTATCGTTTCTGGACTCGAAGAACACGCAGAGAAAGCAACCGCTTAATTATAATTGGATTTAATCCACTATCGAAAGGATAAATATGGCAACTGATATCAAGAAGTTGGCTGAAGAACTCGTCAAATTGACCGTTCTCGAAGTTAACGAACTTAAAACTGTTTTGAAAGATGAATATGGCATCGAGCCAGTTGCAGCTGTAGCTGTAGCTGCTGCCGGTGCTGATGGTGCTGCCGCCGATGAAGGCAAATCTGAATACGATGTCGTGCTTAAGGACGCTGGTGCTCAGAAGATTGCAGTCATCAAGGCTGTTAAGGAAGCTACCGGACTTGGTCTAGGCGAAGCTAAGGCTATCGTTGATGGTGCTCCTGCTACCGTTAAGGAAAAAGTCGCTAAGGCTGATGCCGAAGCTATGAAGAAAGCCCTTGAAGAGGCTGGTGCAACTGTCGAGCTTGCATAAAAATCTTCAATGCTAGTTAATTGTATACTTTAATAAAATAGGATAGATAGTTCTCGGGAGCGCTCCGGGCCGCTAGGCCAAGTCTTACTCCCTCGAACTATTCTATCCTATTTTTTATGTACACATTTACCTATGATATAATAACTAGCATGGAAGATTTTGATTATTTAGGTGAGGGAGAAGTATATCTCGACGGTGCATGCCAGAGTTTGCGCCCGCGTCCAGTGATTGACGCAATTTCAAAATATTACACTGAACATAATTCTTGTGGCGAGCGCGTAAAGTATAAGTGGGGAAGAATAACCGACGAAAAAGTCGAAGAAACGCGTGAAAAGGTTTTAAAGTTTTTGAAACTTAAACCAAAGAAATATACTGTTTCATTCACACTTAATACCACGTATGGTATTAACTTACTTCTAAATCAATTGAAACCAGAGATGTTTAAAAAGATCATGACGAGCGAGATTGAACATAATTCGCCGTTTCTCGCATCTCTCGCTTTTTCAGAGCGCACTGGTCTGCCGCGCGAAGTAATGAAAAGAAATGAAGATGGATCGATTCCAATTGATGATTATGATTTTACCGAAGCTATTGTCGTGGTCAACTGTGCCTCAAACTTCGACGGTCGTAAACTAAAAAATATTGCCGAACTTAATAAAGCAGTACATAAGGCCGGTGGCATTTTAATCATCGATGCAGCTCAGGCTATGGCACATTCTGCCGACGTTTTACGGGGGCAAGAAGTGGACGCGATTTGTTTTTCCGCGCATAAACTCTATGCTCCATCTCTTGGCGTGATAGTCTGGAATGACGATTTAGCTAAATACCTAAACACGCATTTTGTTGGCGGCGGTATGGTAGATGATGTCGAATTAGAACAATACGTTTTGTCTGCGGAGAATAAAGAACATCGCTACACCCGTTTTGAATCTGGACTTCAGGCTTGGGGTGAAATCGTGGGGCTTGGCGCAGCGCTTGATTGGCTAGAAAAACTGCCTAAAAAGGATTGGCAGAATCTCGAAAACAATACCAAGGAATTGTTTGATTTCCTTAGTGAGTCAAGTAAAGTTCATTTAATCAACAAAGAACCAAACCCGACCATGTCTTTTTATATTGAAGGCCTTGATTCGCACTTAGTTGGCGAAGCATTGTCTCGCGAAAACATCATGGCGCGTACTGGCTACTTCTGTGTGCACTATTATCTTGATCACGTGATGGGGTACCCACCACTGATTCGTTTTTCGCTGGGGCTTCATAATCGTCCAGAAGATATCGACAAGATTAAAAAAGTACTTTCTAAAGTTATAAAATAGCTCTCTTATGCTACAATAATATATATTATGGTGTGTATTGCTGCATTTATTATTTTGGCACTGATTGGTGTTTTTGTTGCTATCATTTCAATTTTTAAACCAAAGGTCGGTAAGGCTTATTGGAAAATGTTTAAAAAGGCCTGGGGTTGTCTTTGGAAAAAGGTGCGCTTACAAAAATGTGAAACTGGTTTTAAAGAAGACGTTAAAAACACTTTACTTAGTCGCGTTATTATTAAACATCCAAAACTTGTGAAGCCACTGTCAATTCTAATTGAAATAATTGCTGTAGTAATTGTGGCGGTAGTGGTTTGGGCTCTACTTACAGCGATTAAATCATTACTCGCTCTTTGGGCGCTGGGAAGTTGTAACGTTACTAAACCATCCGCCTGTTCACTAGGTGCCGAGATGTGTTCAATCGATGAAGACGAGCCAAAGAATTTCTTTGAGGCAACCGGACGTTGGTTTACCGAATGGGGTGAAATATTTGAGGCAATTCCAGATAAATTTAAGACTTATAATGCCGAGGATTATGGCTTTGAATATATTGTAGTTGGTGATGAAAAATCCGATAAGAGCATTGCGGTAGATATTTTCGATCCGGGCTGTTCGGTCTGTTTATCATCATATCGCAACCAAAAGGAAGCAGGCTTCTTTGAGAATAATGCAATTAGACTAGTACCATTCGCCATTCAAGACTCCGACGATACCTACAAATTCAAGAATTCCGAAATTGTCGTACGCTATATGCTAGCAGCAAACAAAATTAAGGCGGACTACGCACTAATTATTCTTGATAGTATTTTCACTGGTAAGAACCATGAAGGCATTTCTTATCAAAGACTGATTAATGAAGATTTTGAAAAAGAAGACATCATCAAGCGTATGGAAAGCTGGATAAAGGCGGCCGGCGCGACTAAGGAAGACATTAAAAAGATCCAAGAACTTGCCCAGTCCGAAGAAATCACTAATACCATGACTAGAAACCGTGAAATCATTGAAAAGGAACTAAAAGTCAAAGGTATCCCAACGATGCTTATTGATGGGAAAAAACACACCGGGCTATGGAAGTCCGAATAAGCTAATGTTTTATTGTAAAATTTACAACATTTTTTAGACGACCGATGTTTTTTAAGTGGAAAACTTTCGCATAAAATTCTTGACTTTATAGGGCCGCCGATATAATATAATATTAATACTATATTTAGACAG
>CAZCPT010000018.1:0-18797 GCA_964499905.1 uncultured Candidatus Saccharibacteria bacterium
TTTCCATCTCGTGTTTGGCGTCATCGAGGAGTTCATAAATTACTTTGTAGGTACGAACAGGAACATTGTCGCGGGCAGCCATCTTGGAGATGTTAATTGGTACAGAAACGTTAAAACCATAAATCACGGTATTACCGCCAGCTGCCATATAAACATCGTTTTCATTAATATCGCCAACACCGGTAGAAACGATGTTAAGGGTGATTTCGCCGTGAGTATCAATCATTTTTAGAGAGTCTACAACAGAGGTGACTGAGCCAAGCACGTCGCCTTTGATAATCACGTTAAAGACTTTGGAATTATCGGCAACATTCATCATACGAAGAAGATCGCTTGAAGTAACATTTGCCGAAGCGGTTTCGTTGGCAAGAGCTTGGGCGTTAAGAAGTGCCATTTTGCGGGCGGTCTTTTCGTCCGTGGCCTCAATAAAGCGATCGCCGAAGTTTGGAAGCTCTTTAAAACCGGTAATCGTAACTGGGGTAGATGGAGTAGCTTTACCCTTTGGTTTGCCCTGAAAATCAAGCATGGTGCGGACTTTGCCATAAGTAGAGCCAGCTACAATAAAATCGCCGGTCTTTAATTCCCCACCGGTAACGAGGAGGTTCACCACAGAACCACGACCGGTTTCCATGTGGGACTCGATGACGAGGCCTTCGGCCGGGATATCAACGTCGGCTTTAAGCTCTTCGATGTCAGCGGTTAAAAGAATCATATCAAGAAGTTGGTCGAGGTTGGTACCGAGCTTTGCAGAGATTGGCACCATTGTAATATCGCCGCCCCATTCCTCTGGTTGGAGGCCATGCTGGCTGAGATCAGCCATGGTGCGTGGAATATCGGCACCTTCACGGTCGATTTTATTGATAGCAACGATAATTTTGGCGTTAGCAGACTTAGCGAAGTTAATTGCCTCAACGGTTTGTGGTTTCACACCATCATCGGCAGCCACTACGATTACTACGATATCAGTAAGCATGGCACCGTGTTGGCGGATAGCTGCGAATGCCTCGTGACCAGGGGTGTCAAGGAAGGTGATCCAGCGGTCATCATGCTTTAGTTGGTAAGCGGAAATGTGCTGAGTAATGCCTCCGGCTTCGCCTTCGACGGTCTTTTTATGGAGTAAAGTATCAAGAAGAGTGGTTTTACCGTGATCAACGTGGCCCATTACGGCAACAACTGGTGGGCGAGAAACGGCTTTATCAGAGAGCTCGCGGTGAAAATCGGAGGTTTTGGTAGCGGTATTCTTCTTTTCGAGTTTAACGTTTTTAAGACCTAATTCATCGATAATAATAGAGGCGGTCTCGTAATCGAGGCGCTGATTGATGGTGGCAACGATGCCGTTTTTAAAGAGTTCGCCGATAAGTTGCGTAACAGAAAGGCCAAGAGCGGTGGCTAGCTCGTCAACAGTAATAGAACCGGCAATCTGAATAGTTTTTTCTTCCATAGCTCCCCTTTCTTTAAACGCAAAAAATTATAACTCATTTAATTTTACCACAAAACTTAAAAATATGCTATAATAGATGCATTCCCCTGTAGCTCAATGGTGGAGCAAGAAGCTGTTAACTTCGAGGTTGCCAGTTCGAGTCTGGCCGGGGGAGCCATAAGAATAAAAAATGAACCTGTGAGGGTTCTATTTTTTATTCTTGTTCCCTGGCCAGACGAGAACGTAGTTCGTCCCGCGAGGAGATGAGTGATAATCTAAAGCTTGCTTTAGATTTCCGAAACGACGACGCGGGAGAGGGCGTTTTTAACGCCCGATGTCTGGCCACTCCCCCTGTTATTCTTGACAAAACATAAGTTTTTTGGTATAATTAGAGTATATCATCATCCGGGAGGAGACGATCGTAATGATTACAATTGGATATGTAGACCCCAATAAGTTTTTCGAGGCCTATGTTGGTTACACTTGCCACATCACCAGAACCGACGGTGGGCACATCCGCCTCCGTGCAACGCGCCCTGGCGTAAAAGGAATCGAAGACTTAAACGAGGACGAGCTCATGGCTCTAGGTGGCGCAATTCGGCGTCTTGCTAAAGCAATGCAAACCGCCCTCACCACCAACGGAGTCGCTATCCGCCGAGTGAATGTTCAGATCAATAACAATTGGTCTGACCTGTATCATACAGAACCGTCGTTCTTAGTCCACTTTTATGGACGTGCCTACGGTGCAAAGATACAGCCGCTCGGCCAGGCTCTATGCTTTCCTAGTCCTCGCGAACACAAGGAATTTTACGAAGGCAATGAGCCTATCAACTCGAATGATGTTGAGCTGATTCGTGAACTACTTAGTAGCGAACAGTCGTAAATTCCATCCGCCGGCCTTATGCCGGCGGTTTTTCAAAGAAAAATCCCCCTTTAGAAGGGGGATATTGGCTATTTAATGCCAACGATGCCGTGGAGGTAATCTTCGAATCTGACTCTTGAACGAGAGAGGATGCTACCGTTATGGGTGATTTTGATGATGTAGCGCCAACAGAATTCTTTGGTAGGGTCGCTCGGATGGGGGCATTTTGCCGTGGTAACAGACCAGGTGTGCTCTTCGTCTTTGAAGTGTGCGGTGTCGGTCTGGTGCTCTGCCATATCTGTGCCGTAATATGAGCCCTCCTTTTCTTCGACGAAGCTATTAAGACGCTTCCAGCCTCTGTAGATTGACTCTGGGACCATTGCGTAGCTATGTTGCTTTTGGCCTTCGGAAACAAAGGTTAATTGTTCACCGATGGTGCCATAAAAAGCGGCATATTCGCTCATTTTCCTAACCTCCTTTAAAGTGCGTTCAAGAACTAAAATCATTATAACATGATTTTAAGAAAAATCAATAGTGTTATCCCTTAACGATAGCTTTTGGAGTGGCGTCGGCACCGAGATCGGCTTTGATAAAAGCAGAGACTTCGATCAGCCTTCCCTTCTCTATTTTTTCGCGTTTGATGATTTCTTTATGAATAACGACTGGCATGATACCAGAGAAACATTCGGCAAAAATGACTGAAAACTCGATGGTTTTCTTAGTGAATTTAACTTTTACATCCTTAATATCTTGCACGGTGCCGAGAAAATAAGTGTATGGGTCTTTAGTTTCTTCATCCCTAGGCGCGCAAAAATCTTTGGCTAGACCGATGACTTTTCTTCCAATTTTCGATTCAAAAGGCATAAAACCGATGGACTTGTTGTATTCTTCAATACTGTCGTGGCCAACAATCCTAAATGCAAGGGCTGAAAGGCGGACTACACAGTCCTCATCTTTAATTTCTTCATCCCAAACGGCGTAACGATTTACGGTTTCAGCGACAAAACGGATATCGGTACCCGGAAGGGCCACCATGTAGTATTCGTTCGCTTCATTTGAGGCCGAGAGACGGTATAAAAAGTGCAATTTTTGCTTTTTATTACCGATAGTAAGGTCGATATCGTGGACTTCCAGGATGTCATCCTTCATCTTAATAAGAGTAAAAACCTCGCCAAATAATCTTTTAGTATTCTGATCTTCGAGCGGATATGCTACCATCAGACGCTCTTCGTCTTTTGAAACATAGGCTGGAAAGCCGTTTTTTGTGACAGTTTCAAGAAAATCGCCGATTACGCGGTCGTTTTCCTCTTTAGTTAGAAATGATTCTTGGTGAAGTGGCATGAATTAATTATAGCATTTTATGTGGTATCATAGAGAAAAGGAGTTCTTCATGATTATTACAACAACAGATACAATTGCCGGAAAAACCATCAGCGAAACGCTGGGGCTAGTACAGGGCGGGATTGTCCGCGCAAAGCACCTAGGAAGTGATTTTGCGGCTGGAATGCGGAATCTCGTAGGTGGCGAGGTTAAGGGTTATACAGAGATGATGGAACATTCGCGCCAAGACGCAACAGATCGCATGGTGGCCGAAGCCAAAAAACTTGGGGCCGACGCCGTGGTGGGGGTGCGTTATGGTTCCTCTACTTTAATGGGTGGCGCAGCCGAGATTTTGGCCTACGGTACCGCTGTAAAACTGAAAAAATAGCTTAGTTTAGGGCCCTAAGGGGCCCTTTTTGGTGCTTTTTGGGGTCGCTCTCTTGATTTTTATGCTTTTTTGTGCTATAATTAGAGTATCGCACCTTAATAATTTATTAGGAGGTTGGTTCTAATGAAGGTAACGCGTATCACAATCGTGGTACTGCTGGTATTGATCATGTTGGTGTCTGCGTCTGGTTGCTCCCTGAGGGAGACTGTGGAAGCGATTCCTACCAAGGCGCCCACCACTGACGCTCCGGCCGAACAGCCGGCTACAGTAGTACCTGACCCGACGCAAGCGCCGAGTCAAGCCCCCGCGCCGGAGAATACTCCGGAAACAACGGTCCCGGAGGCAACCCCGGGAACAAATGATGATGACCCCAATCACAGTGGCGGACCTTTCCCTAATCCCAATGAGTATGTCCCTGACCCTGACCAGAGGTTACCAATCATTATCACGAAGTATCCATATGATGAACTTTATCTTATGGATGGGCAAGAACGGACCAGTTTCATAGCTCGCGCAGATAACTATGACTGGATTACTTGGGAGTTCAAGATTGGCGACGATGGCGTGCCCTTCTCGACGGAAACAGCAGCCAGTACCTACGGCATTTCCCTTAGCGGGACCAATGATGAGCAGATTTATATCTACAACATCTCTTGGGTGCTGGATGGCTGGCGAATCAGGGCCGTGTTTCATCAGAACGGCGGAGAAGATACCTACACAACTTGGGCAAAGCTCGCATTGATGCAGGATGCTGTCCCGCCACCTGAAATCACGAATGACCCCGGTATGAATCCTGGCGAACCTGGCACACCTGGTGCCGACGAATACTTCAGTGTTAGATCTGCTTTCGTGCTCGGTATGGGCGTGAATGTGAGGTCTGGCCCTGGCGAACAGTATGGAGTCGTTGGTTCTAGGGACATGGGTGACAAGGTCGAGGTTGAGGCTCAGAATGGTAATTGGTATAAGATTGCCGGATGGGATCACTACATCTCGAAGGATTGGGTTACCTTTACCAGAAGCGATGTCATCGCTCGTGCGGCCGAAACATACGGCACCGTTATGATAGTTGACATCTCCGCTCAGCATGCGTATTGCTATGTTGGCGGTACTTGCCTCGGTGACACCGACTGTGTAACTGGCGACTACTATTCTTCACCCACGCCGACCGGTCTTTATTCCGTGTGGTACTTCCGCGATCACTTCTACATGCAGGATAATCCGAATTGGTGGTCCAATTATGCCACGTTCTTTAACGGTGGTATTGCGATTCACGATGCGGACGCCTGGAGAAGCGAATACGGTGGTACTATATTCATCGGAAACGGATCTCACGGCTGTGTGAACACGCCGTCGTGGTTCTCTGAACTCGTGTACAATAACTGCGTAATTGGCACGTATGTTCTCGTCATTCCTTAACTCCTAGCACCTTAATACCCGAGATTTAATCTCGGGTATTTTTATTGGTTTTTACTCTCGATTTCCTGGAGTTCGAAGCGGTATTTTTGCTTTACGTCCGGGTATTTCTTGTGGTCTACTTCACTTAAAAACATATCAAGTGGGCGACACCAGAGTTTGCAATCGCCATATAAAGCGCGGTATAAAACCATCGGCTCTTTGGTTTCGCTATGATAAATGATATCTTCTATAAGATATAAATCACCCTTAAAGTGTTTATAAATGCCGTGAATAACTAGGTCTCTTTTCATAATTTTATATTAACATTTTTCGTGCTAAAATGAATGTAAGAAAAAGGAGTTATCATGTATATCGATCAACGGCTTTTAATTGGCAAGACTGCGGAAGGTAAGGAACTTGCGATTTTGCCACAAATGGCTAACCGCCACGGTATTATTACCGGCGCGAGTGGCTCTGGTAAAACCATTACCCTCAAGGTGATGGCGGAGAGTTTTTCGGATGCCGGCGTACCAGTGTTTCTCGCAGATGTGAAAGGTGACCTTGCTGGTACCGCATTAACTGGTGAGGTAAATGAAAACATCGAAAAACGCCTAAAAAAGCTTTCTCTTGAAAAGAGTTTTGAAGCCAAGTCATTCCCTGTTAGATTTTGGGATTTATATGGCACAAATGGCCATCCGGTGCGCGCTACAGTTGAATCGGTGGGACCAGAAGTGCTTTCAATTATGCTCGGGCTTTCTGAGGCACAGGAAGGTAACCTCGCAATTGCTTTTGCGATTGCAAAAGATGAAAATTTGGCGTTGATCGACTTAAAAGATCTTCGTGCAGTACTCCAATATGTGTGCGAAAACCGTGATAAATATACAGCTAGATATGGCAATATCACAACTCAGAGTATCGGCGTAATTCAAAGGTCACTTTTGACGCTCGAAAACCAAGGTGCCGACCATTTCTTTGGTCAGCCGGCACTCGATGTAAAAGATTTCTTCTCACTTGATAGTGATGGACGTGGTGTAATCAATATACTGCATGCCGTTACGCTTTTTGAAAGCCCAGACATGTACGCCGCATTTCTGCTCTGGCTACTTACTACACTGTTTAGCACTTCGCCAGAAGTCGGTGATCTTGATAAGCCAAAATTGGTATTCTTCTTTGATGAGGCACATCTACTCTTCCACGATATGCCAGCTTATCGTTTGAAACGCATTACACAGGTGGTGAAGCTTATTCGTTCCCGCGGAATTGGTCTTTATTTCATTTCGCAGAGCCCAACCGATGTGCCAGATGAGGTCTTAGCACAACTTGGTAACCGCGTACAACATTCGCTTCGTGCTTACACGCCATCTGAGCAGAAGTCTGTGCATGCCGCCGCACAATCGTTCCGCGCAAATGATAAGTTTGACACTGAAAAAGCAATCTTAGAGCTTGGTACGGGCGAGGCTCTCATTTCCTTCCAGGATGAAAAAGGCGCTCCAGAGATTGTGGAGCGCGCTACGATTCTCCCACCACAGAGTAAAATGGGTGCGATTGATGATATTACCCGTAATAAGGTTATCAATATGAGCCCGCTTTGTGGCAAATATGATGAGGCCGAAGATCCAGAATCTGCCGCCGAGATTATTGAACAAAAAGCCGAGACTAAAGCCGCAGAAGAACAGGCTCGTTTGGAGGAAGAAGCTGCTGAGAAACAGCGAATTGCGGCAGAAAAGGCAGCCGAAAAAGCTGCTGAAGAACAGGCTAAACTGGCTGAAAAAGAGCGTATCGCCGCCGAAAAAGCTGCCGAAAAGCTTGCCAACGAACGCGCTAAGCAGGCCGAAAAAGAAGCAAAAGCTGCCGAAAAAGCTAAGGCCAGCCAAAAGAAAGCCACTGACCGTTTACTTGGGAATATTATAGGCTCAGCCGGTAGTGCAATTGGCAGAAACATTACTAATAAAATCTTTAAAGATATCTTTAAAGGTAAATAATAAGCATTAGAAAAGGCCCCTTTGGGGGCCTTTTTTGGGGTAAGGTGCGAAGTTTAGGAGGTTAGAGATTTATCTTAGTACCAGCCGTAGTATGTCGTGCTGGTCTCTGTGGTGTAGGTATCCGTGTGAGTTTCGGTATAAGTAACCGTTGTGACGGGCGCCGGAGCAGGACAATAGCTGCTGCAGCCGTCAATGATGATTACTGCCTGGCCACAGGGAGGACACGGTTGACAAGGGGGAGCTGGTACGCACGGAGGGGGGCATACTGGTTCACAAGGCTTGCACGGCGGGCAAGGATCGGGTACGCACTCTCTAATAAGCATAATTGCCCAGTTGGAGTACTTGACATTACCATTACAATCATGGAAGACTGCTCTCACATACC
Organism: uncultured Candidatus Saccharibacteria bacterium; assembly: GCA_964499905.1. Taxonomy (GTDB): domain Bacteria; phylum Patescibacteriota; class Saccharimonadia; order Saccharimonadales; family Saccharimonadaceae; genus Nanosyncoccus. The sequence goes on from CAZCPT010000018.1 coordinate 7,753, forward strand.
ACCCGTTAATTCCCCAGGTGATATTTCTAATGGTAATTTTTTCGGTGTCAATGCCTTCAAGCGTCAGACCATAATCCCGGATGGCGTTCTCTGCCGAGAAGGGACCACCGTTGTCGCCGATTTTAAATTCCCAAGAAACCCAGGAATAATTTTCGGCGTAGGATGTGAAATAGGTCGAAGATTGACCATCACGAAGCAGTGTTTCATCAATGGGGTGTTTCGTAATCCTAATTTCACAGTTGGTCGATACTGGGGCGGATGCCGCTGTGCAAGGCGCGGGGTCATTGGCGCCAGGCTCAACAAAGAGATATGCCGGGTCGGTTTCGATGGTTTCTCCGTTCAGCTTGACAAAGTGCGCGCGGACTTTTAGACCACTCATGGTCTCCGGTACATTCTTCAGGCGGATTCTCTGCTTGTCAGGAAACTCAACGATGAGGCCACTGAAATAGTTCGGGGCATTTTCCGCCTCGATAGTGTCACCATCGTCGGTTTCGAAGGTCCAGTATACAGAGTATACTTGGGACCCTTTGGGGTAGGCCATAAAGATGGCTTTCCCTCCCGCTGGGATCGTCTCATTCGTGGGATGTTTCTCCACGATAAACTCGCTTACAACTTCCGGACTACCGCCGTCGGCAAAGGCGGGCGGCGCTGTGAACATCGCGATAGTGAGGATTAGAGAGATTGCGAGAACAAGGTTGAGGATCTTTTTCATCTTTAACAAACCTCCTAATTTTAAAAGTACTAGAGTTGATTAATCTCTAACCTCTAACCGACAGCAATTATAGCAATTTTTACCCCTTATTGCAAGCTTAAGCGCTTTACATAAAGAGGTGACTTGTGCCAGTGTGTTATAATGAGTTTATGATCCAAATATCGATTATTATCCCTGTTTACAATGCTGAAAAGTATCTTGGTCGCTGTGTGGAGTCCGTGATTAAAGCTCTAGAAAAAGTCCACGGCGAAATACTTTTGGTTGATAATGGCTCTAAAGATGGTTCTGTCAATTTAATCCAAAAATATCGCAAAAAATATCCTGGGGTGATAAGAGCTTTGCAGTGCCTTGACCCAGGTGCCGGCACTGCTAGAAACTATGGCGTAACAGAGGCTAGAGGTAAATATATTTGGTTTGTCGATGCGGACGACACGATCGCAGAAACGGCTGTTTCGAAGCTTTTGGCAGCAGCAGAACAAAAGAAGGCCGATTTGGTAATGCTTGGCATGAAACGAATCTACAGTAATGGGCACACGGATTATCTAACGGCCGTAACACCAGAAGAAGATAGTTTTAAAAGCCGTTTTATCCGCTATGGGATGGGACCAGTGCAAGTTGTGGCAAGAAGAAACTGGTGGAACCAATATGGTTTTAAATTTAAAGAAGGTATTATCCAAGAAGATATGGAGATGATGTCGGCTTTAATTCTTTACACAGATAAATATGCGGCCGTAAATGAACCTCTTTATTACTATTATCAGAATGAGGATTCGGTACTCCATAAAACTACCTGGGACCCACACGCTTTTGATATCTTCCCTGCGCTCGAAGGATTATATCAAAGGTTCGTGGATGCAGGTGCTGAGAAAAAATACCACGATGAACTAGAATGGTTCTTTATTTGGAATCTTTTGATAGATTCAGCAAAAGATTTTGCTAAGTTTCCAGAGGGTAAACCTGGTTTTGAGCGCTCTAGAAAAATGCTTAAAAAATACTTCCCGAAATGGCGAAAAAACTGTTTTCTAAGGCAAAAACCTTTAAAACTCAGGATTCGCGTAAGATTAAACTACAAAAAATAACCCCCGAAGGGGTTATTTTTTATTTCTTAGCTTTTTCCTCGGCTTCAAGTTTCTTGAAGGCAACTTTACCAACTAGAGTAGTTGGGAGTTTATCGCGGAATTCGTAGGCGGTTGGAAGAGCGTAAACCGGGACATTTCTTTCAAGCAATTCCCTGATTTCTTTTTCTAGGCGCTTACCTGGTTTGTAACCTTCTTTTAGAACGATAAAGGCTTTTGGCACCTGGCCTTTGTATGGATGATCAATACCAACCACGGTAGAGGTAAGCACGGCTTCATGCGAGTTGATGATTGATTCTAAGTGGGTTGGATAGATATTGTAACCAGAAGAAATAATCATACGCTTGAGGCGCTGTGCAAAGTATACAAGACCATCACTTTCTACGTAGCCAAGATCACCGGTGTGAAGCCAAATTTTACCATCTTCGTGAAGACGAAGGGTTTGGGCAGTTTCGGCATCGTCGCCAAGGTAACCCATCATGGTAAGTGGGCCAGAAATACAGATTTCGCCCTCTTCACCAGCCGGAACTTGGTTGAAAGTACCGTTTTTGACGATTTTGAAATCAATATCTGGCAAAGGCACGCCGATGATACCGTCTTTGAATGAGTTTTCTGGGGACAAACAGACGGCGCCAGAGCCTTCGGTAAGACCATAACCGACGCGGATTTTAGCACTTGAACCGTGGGTTTCAAGATAGTTATTTACCTTATCGCGCAAAGTTTGATTCAAAGCGTCACCGCCACAAATCACTGCTGTAACAGATTTAAGATCATCTTGTTTTAGCTTCGTGTTAGTGAGAGCCTCAAAGAGAGTTGGTACGCCCACGATGAAGTTTGGTTCATTCTTTTTGATGATATCGGCAAACTGTTTATGTGAAAAGGCTGGAATCAGAATACAACCCATACCTCTACAGAGTGGAGTGTGAATACAGACACCAAGACCAAAACAGTGAAACAAAGGCAAGATTGAAAGCACGGTTGCGCCTGGGACGCATTGGCGAATCATGATGCCATCGCAGATAGATTCGGCGTTGATGTTAAGATTGGATAGAAGTACTGCTTTTGGCGCGCCAGTCGTACCGCCGGAATACATAATTACAGCTGGATCGGTGCCACCACGCTCTTCGTGGTAATTACCCTGATAAAAGTACGAGTTGGCAATAAAATCTTCCCACAATACTACGCGGCTATCATTTGAGGGTAGTTTAACCTTTTTAATATGAAGCGTGGTATATAGTTTTTTCTTGAGAAAACCAAGGCCATCACTCGGGCGAACTACGATGATGCGCTCAAGTTGAGCGGTATCACGCAAGCGGTAAATCTTATCAAAAACGGCATCAATAACAATAACATACTTAGAATCGGCAACCTTAATATAGTATTCAAGCTCTTTTTCAGAAGAAAGTGGGTGAACCATATTACAAACGGCACCAACCATGTTCACGGCGTAAACCGCTGTAATTCCCTCTGGGGTGTTTGGCATACAAATTGTAACGCGGTCACCTTCTTTAACACCGTAATTTTTAAGTGCACGAGCAACTTTTTCAATCTTTTTAATAAAATTTTTATAAGTTACTTTGTGACCGTAGTAAGAGTAGGCGACGTTGTCTGGCCATTTTTCGGCCGACTGCATCACCATGTCTACCATTGAGCAGTCTGGGTATTCAATATTACCGGGGATGTTTTCTTCCTCGTAAAATTTGAGCCAAGGACGCTCCTTATATTCTTTTTTGCTATATTTCACAATAACTCCTTTTGTCTATTATAACATAAACAAAAGGTTTTTGACCTAAGAAGGCCTAGCTTAGATAGCCGCCGTGGTTCATGCGCATCCAGTTCATGAAGCTGTCACCGAAGTCGCTGATAACACTACCGCCGTCAAAGAGGCTCTCTTTGTTGGCTTTAAAGATGAGATTTACAACCCGGCCTACGGCTTGTTTGGTCGATTCGCCTTGTGCATCCCACCATTCAGAGTATTTCTTGGCATCTTCACTGTCTTCGATATCTGAACGAATTCTGTCTGGTTCTTTGAGCCATTCTAGGACTTCTGGTGGAACACCTTCGGCGTTTTCCATCACTGTATCCCAGAGGTCTTTACTGGCGGAGCTTTCTGGTTCCTTATCTTCATCTTCTTCGCCTGTTTTTTCTGGCTCTCCTTCAGCCGGTGCTTCCCCCGTGGCAGACGAGGTAGCTGGTTCACCTGCAGAGGATCCCTCAGTAGATTCTTCTTCTGGTTCTTCTTCCGGTTCTTCTTCGGCTGGAGCTTCTTCTGCTGGTGCTCCTGTTGGAGCTCCTGAAGGTGCGGATGGGGCGCCACTACCGCCAGTTGGAGCCGCAGTTGACTTCGGGGCGGTTGGGCCACCTAGGCCTGTACGAGCGGTTTCTGGAGCAAAGGCGATACCTTCGGTAGTAATAGCGCGCGCGCCAGTTGAAATGGTCTTAATGAATTGAATGAGACCTGGTTCGGTTGTAGTAGTTTCAACGACTTGTGAGATTGTACCATTAAAGCTATTTGAACCGACATGGGTTGCGAGTGGGATAATGTGAGTTAAGCCATCAGCATCAACGCCATTGTCGACGGCAACTTCAAAGTATTGATAGAGTGGTTGGCCATTTACGATACCTTGAATTGTCTCACCGGTAGTGGTGGTAAAGACACCATTTTCACCCCAACTGAGGCCATTTGCAGTAGAAACTGGGGCGACTTCAAACTTAGCACCACCGATTGTGATGAAGCCCTTGACTTGGCCAGTAGCAGTAAGTGAATCAACATCAAGGCTTTGGCCATTCATAGTGGATGTGCCACCCATTCTAGTGAAGAGGTTGCCATTTCCCATATGGAGACCAAGTTCGTTGCCATCAGAATAGCTAGTGCCATTATTTGCCCAGCCATCATATGCAGCACGGATTTGGTGAGTGGAGGCAGATGGAGAAACTTCCTGAAGCGTTGTCGTAGTCGTAGTGGTTGGTGCGCTGATTTGTGTTTCAGTGTAGCCGTTAGCACGCAAACGGTCGATTTCGACTTGTTGGTCGGAGCGGAGCGTGATTGGATCCGTGGTATAAGTACCGCCACGGTTAAAGCCAAACCCGCTGGCAATCAAAGTTTCGCTAGCATTATCAGCGTTGGCCGGGGCTTTGAAGCCTAGTTTTTCGAAAATACCATACTTTTCGAGGACACCAATTTTACCTGGATCCATTACGGCCATAACTTCCTGAGAAGCTAGGAAGACTGTGGCACCAAGAATGAGTGTCTTACCGGCTTTTCTAGCCGCCATAACCGCACGGTCATGTCTGAAATCTGCGTCTTTTTCGTCAACACTGGAAGTAATTTCCTTTTCAATTTCAGCTTTCATGGCTGCGAGTTTGGCTTTGTCTGCATCAGACAAAGATTTTTCAGCACGGATAGTAGCAATATCGAGGGCTAATCTTTCCTTGCCACGGGCGTCTTCGGATGAATAAGCAATGAGGTCTTTTCTTTCGGCGTCGGAGAAGTCAATACGAACTCTAGCTTCGGCGATAGCGCGAAGAGTTGCTTCACTCTTTTCTTCGCCTTCGGCCTCCATAGCTTTTTCGATATTGGAAGCAAGTGTAGTGGCTTTTTCGGTACTATAAAGAGTACCGCCAATTCTTTGTTCGTATCTGGCGTGAGCATTCTTTGGCTTATCGCCGCTTGTACCTTCGTAAGTCATGCCATTTGCAACGTCACGAAGCATACGGGCGCGGTCTTCAGTAATACGATTTCTTTCTCTTAGACCTGAGATGAGGGTGGATACACCCATACCAACACCAGCGCCACCGATGGCTCTAGCACCAGTCTGAGTGAGGCTAGCAGCTACGCCAAAGGCGATAGCGAATACTTCGGCTGGGACAAGACCAGCAGCATTACTACTTTCAAGCTTGTTGATAATTTTATCAACACAGTCACGGTGTGCTTCAGTACGGATACCATCACGAACTTCGGCGTTATAGACTTTAAAGCCTTCCATGACATCTTCCATAGCGATTCCATGCTCAACACGCATACGGGCTTGAAGAGCGACATCAAGATAGTTGTCAAAGATCAGCTCGTCGGTAGTATCGCCTCTATCTCTAGATTCGGCCTTTAAGCGCTTCATTTCATTCATGAAATTACGCTTGAGATCTTCTAGGCTCCCGCCTTCTGGAATCTTTGCAGTAGCAAATGCTTCGATAGCGCTCTTGATTCCTTTGGAGGTTTCCGGGTCAGCTTCAACTAGTTTCTCACCGGCTTTGCTATGGATGTAGTCGTCACTTTCTTCAACCACACCGAGAACAAAACGCGAAATTGCAGCATCTTTGCGACCCGCAATTAAATCGTCAACACTAAGTTCTCTGCCATCAACATCAACTGTGCGTTCACCTTCCATGAGCTCATCGGTATATTTAAGCTCATAATACTTTCTGAAGAGAGTTCCCTTCCAGAGTCTCTTTAACATCCCAGCACGAGAGGTTTCTTCGTTTAATTGCCTTTCAGCGAGATCGTGAGCGAGATCTTTTTTATCAAGTGAAAAGTCCGCGCTGATGGCCACAAGCGGAGTTTCCATGTCGGCTTCAAGAGCCGCATCGATAGCTTCTTTTTCTGCTTCTAGCTCGTCGTATTCTTCTAATAAACTATCAACTTTTGCTAAAGTTTCTTCGTTTCGTTTCTTTTCTTCTAAGAGTTCTTTTAGTCTAGCATCTCTCTCGGCTTCGGTCATGCTTTCGATTTTTTCACGAAGAGCCCGTTCTTTTTCTAATTCAATCATGCGGGCTTTTTCTTCATCGCTGCCAGCGCCGGTAACTTCGCTGTCATCCTTGTCGCCTTCGCCACTTTTGCCGCCCTTTGCTCCGGTGCCTTCACCGGTTCCTTCGCCAGAATCATCGCCAGCACCACCGTCTTCGGTAGATTCGGCGGTCGGTTCTTCCCCGGCTTTTGGTGCATGTGGATAAAGCGCCCAGTCAACTGGGAGTCCTGGGTTAGTGCTACCGCCAACTGGAGCATCAAAGAGTCCTTTTTTGCCTGCTTCAAAACCATCACGGCGACCTGCAATTGAGCCTTCTGGCTCGCGATCCTTATATAAGTCGTAGGTTAAGAAGATTTCGTCTTCTTTGATGTCTTCGGACATTTTACCTAATTCTTCGTATAGCCTGTCGGCTGCGGCTTGACGTGATTCATCAACGTGTCCACGTTTTTCGTCATAGACTTTCTTACGTTCAAGACGAGCTTTAACCCACGAAGTTCCAGTCGACGATCTACCTTCGTCGTCTGGGTTACCTGCACTGAAATGTTTGTCTGGGCGTAATTGATCTTTAACATCGTGGCGATGCTGTTCTTCAGTTAGACGATCAATCTCATCATCACGCTTTTTAAATGTTTCGTCATAAAGATACATGGCCTCTTCGAGTTCACGCTTAGCCGTTGCGATATCCTCGTAGGTTTCTCTTTGGATCATAATGTGTTTGGCTTTTTGGCCGTCATACAATGCACGATATTGCTGAAATTTTTGGTAGCGCAAAACCAAATTCAGCTTTATCACTTCAGGATCATCAGGAACGCGTCCGGTTAACCTACCGATACGTTCAAGTTCTTGTTCATTGAATGATTTAGGTTCTTCGGCGGTAGCTTCATGACTTTCGTCGGCTGGTTTTTCTGGCTCACTGATTCCTGGCTCTACGGTCGGATCGCCCTCAGCATGCGTGAGGCTATCCCAGTCAGTCGTGACTTCCGCGTCGTGACTACCTTTAATTGTTTCGCTAGACATTTTATGCCCCCGTGCCTAAGTAGAAATTACGGAATTTTAAGGCCGTATCAAGTGTGACCTGTGTTAAATCAACTCCAGAATCTTTCAAGAATTCTGTCATTTTTTCATTGGTAAATTCCGGATTATCGACGAGTTTAGCGAGTTCATCAGCTTTTTCTGCACTGAGTGCTCTGATGGCGGCTTCGTCAATCTCTCTTAATAAACGAGTTTTCATCTCGTTTTTTAGTTCTTCTTTGATGTCTGGCTCAACATCAATCCCCTTGTCATTCAAGAGGCTCTCGATAAAATCGTCGATATTTTGCATTTTTGTATGACCTTTCTTTATGCGCTTTTCTTCATGATAACGCTTATCTTTATTTATGTCAACAAAAAAGCACCGTTTTCGCGGTGCTTTTTTAAGCGATTTTTACTTCGAAATTGAAAGTGAAATCTTGCGACCTTCTTTATCGATGTCAAGAACTTTGAAGCTCTTGCGTTCGTTTAAGGTAAAGACCTTCTCTGGATCAACATCGGAGCCTTCGCCAAGTTCAGAAACGTGGACTAAAGCTTCGACAGCTGGTGAGATTTGAACGAATGCGCCAAATGGAGTGATACGAGTAACGGTACCTTCAACCTTTGAGCCTTTCTTCAAACCTTCAACTTCAGAAATCCATGGATCTTCAACGAGTTGCTTCATTGAGAGGCTGAGGCGTTCCTTATCGATAGCGATAATCTTAGCTTCGATAGTGTCACCAACCTTGACATAGTCAGATGGGTTGTTAACGCGCTCCCATGAAATCTCAGAGATATGAATGAGGCCTTCGATGCCGTCAACATTAACGAATACACCAAAGTCCACAACACCGGTGACTACGCCCTTGACAACGTCGCCAACTTTGAGTTCAGCAAAGCGTTCAGCGAGGCCATCTTTGATGGCTTCCTTCTCTGAAAAGATAAGCTTGTTTTCCTTCTTAATTGCGTCAAGAATGCGAACTTTGATTTGCTTACCAACTAGAGAGTTGAGGCGTTGCAAAATCTCGTCTTTATCAGCTGAACCAACACGTGGGTAGTGCTCGGCTGAGAGTTGTGAAACTGGTAAGAAACCACGAATGCCTTCGTATTCAACGAGGAGGCCGCCACGATTGGCGTCAAATGGGGTGACTTCAACAGTTTCGGCGTTATCGAGTTTGGCTTGGATTTCATCCCAACCTTTGTCTTTAACTGCCTTGCGAAGTGAAAGAAGTACGTAACCATCTTCCATCTCTGATTCAATTACAGAGGCGGAGACTTCGTCGCCCTCTTTTAAGCTGCGTGCGAAAGACGCTTCACGGCGTGGTACAAGACCAACACCTTGAGCACCAAGATCAACTAAAATCTCGTGCTTTTTTACTGAGATAACTGTACCTTTGACAGTATCGCCAGCAATTACTTTCTTGGATGATTCTTCATTTGATGCAAGAAGTTCATCCATAGTCATTTTGGCATTTGCCATAGATTAAATTTTTCCTTCCTTTAGACTCATTCATAGGATTCGCGCCATTAACACCGCGATTCCCGTGAATGAGTCTAAAACTGGTATTTATTTTACCAAATATCTTGCAAAATGTCTAGGGTTTAGATATGATAAGGGTATGCAGCTATCTATAGATATCGGAGGTACAAAAACTTTAGTTGCCCTGTTTACCGGGGGCAGGATCATTAAACGCTTTAAATTTAAAACACCACGCGGGGCTGATCGTTTTATCGAAACTCTGACAAACGTGCTTAAAAATGGCTTTGTTAGAAAAGGCATTAAAGTCGTGGTGGTCGCGATTCCGGGCGTTGTACAAAAAAATTATACAGTCAAGTTTGGCAACCGCGATTGGCCGGATTTTGACCTAATTACCCCTTTAAAAGAATTGTTCAGCTGCCCGATTTATTTTGAAAATGATGCAAACCTCGCCACACTTTATGAAGGATCGTTTTATAAAGGCAAGACTGTTTTCCTCACTTTTTCGACTGGCATTGGTGGTGGCGTAGTGGAAGATGGCAAGATTTTGCCGGAGTCTGCTAAGCTGGAGCCGGGTCACAAGATTTATGAATACAACGGCAAGAAGGCTGAATGGGAAGACATCGCTGCAGCAAGTGCTCTCGAGAAGTTCTATCACGTTGATATGGCGACTTCGCTTCGCAAAAAAGAAGTGATGGAAGATATCGCCAAGAGAATGTGGTTAGGGCTTGAAGATGTAATTCATGATTACGAACCGAAATATGTGGTGCTCGGTGGTCCGATGGGTAAGATTTTTAGGCGCTACGCTAAATATATCCCAACCGTGAAGGGTGTGAAATACGTGCGCCCACGCCGCCCGCTAGAATCAGTAGTGTACGGCGGTTACATCTATGGCAAAAGTCAGCTTGGCGAGCCAAAAAAGAAGATTTCAATTAAGAAGACTATTAAAAAGGGTGGCGAGAAGCTTTTAAAGAAGCAGAAAAAGGCCTAAAATGGCCGATTTAGGACTAGTTGATAGATTAAAGGCTGATTTTCCCGAGTTTTTGTTTAAGAGTGGCAAAAAATACATGTTTAGGCCCCCTAAAACGATTATTACTGGCCCGGAAAACGATTCCCTGTCACTTTTACATGAACTGGGCCATGCGCTCTTAAAACACCGAAATTTTGACACAGACGCAAAAAGGCTCAAGATGGAACGCGAAGCCTGGGAAAAGGCACGGGAGTTAGCAAAACAATACGAAGTGCCATTTGATGATGATTTCGTAGAAAATGAGCTTGATTCTTATCGAGATTGGCTAGATCATAAATCACGCTGTCCTAAGTGCAAACTAACCAGATACCAAACCCCAGATGGTGTTTACCACTGCCCAAAATGTGAAATATAAAAAAGTACCCCTTAAAAGGAGTACTTTTTAGTAATTAGGCAGCTTTTTTAGCTGGACCACGACGGGAGATGCGGCCACCCTTGGCACCTGCAATACGAGCAAGAGCTGGGTTAGCGGCAAAACCGCCGGTGTGACCATTTTGGCCACCTTTTTTACCAATACGAGCGTAAAATTCTTTACCGTACTTGGCTTTGTTGGTAGCAGCAGCTTTCATGCCGCCAGCTTTAGTTCCAGACATCTAGAACTCCTTCTGCCCACCATAATCTTAATAAAAACACCACCCAATTAGAGTGTATGTCTTAATTATAGCATAGCGCTTTCGTTTTGTCAATATGCTTTTTCTTAAAAATGTGTCATAATAACTGTGGAAAAACCCGAACAATTTTAACACGAATTTTACACAATTTGTGGAAAAAGAATATTGACAATATGCATGCCGTGATATAAAATGAGGGTAACTTGAGTAGATTAAACTGCGAGGCTACTTAAGTGTATGTATGACCTAAGGAACCGTCCAAAATAGGCGGTTCCTTCTTTTTATGGGTTTTACCTTTGACATTTCGATCCGTTTGGTGTAAAATTGGTTTTACTGGGGTAATAGCTCAGTTGATTAGAGCGCTGCCTTTGCAAGGCAGAGGTCCAGGG
>CAZCPT010000019.1:0-15276 GCA_964499905.1 uncultured Candidatus Saccharibacteria bacterium
CTAAAATATCTTCGATATAGGTTTTCCCGTTCGAAAGGTTCAGTGTTTTTACATGTGGCATCGAAACCAGCATGCGGATTACGGCTTCATCAGTTTCTACGTTGGTCATTGAATGCTTTGGGTCGGTTGAATGTGAATGGACGCGAAGATCATTATAGACAAAACGCGTGATACCAGCTTGTAAACAGTATTTAAGACAGTTTTCGCAAGTTGCGACACGATTGTAAATAGTACAACCATGCAAATCTTGTTTAGCAAAAAGTATTGCATTCATTTCGGAATGAATTGCAAAATAATATTTCATTGGGCGCTCACTAAGTGTCATTTTTGATTCATCCGCGCCCTGAATCATACCGTTATAGCCAAGTGAAATTACACGTTTGTTTTGGTCGACGACACAACAGCCCATTTTTGATGATGGGTCTTTACTTTTAAGCGCAACCGTTTCGGCGATTTTCATGAAATATTCATCCCACTCGCGTTGTTTTTTATCCATTTTTCCTCCAATTCATCTCAATTATATCACAGTTAAAAGGTGGGGGGTTGCGAGTTTATCTTCACTGTGTTTTTATTCCAAAAACAAAAGTGGAGGCAAAATGAAAAAAATACTATTAGTGACCGCTGGTTTATTAGTGGTCAGTAGCATTAATACACCAAGTATCAGCAATGCAACGAGTTGCCCAGAACTGAGAGTGGTTTTTGCTAGAGGCTCAGGCGCAGGACGTTGGGATAGCAGTGACTACTTATCGTTTAAAGAGTCGCTCGACAAGAAGCTCGAAACCACAGAACTAGATTATCAGTTTATTGATCTTGACTATCCGGCCATTGGCGTAGGGATAGAGAATATTGGCGTAACTGTTGGGGCGTTTGTTGGTGGCGGGGAAACATACGAGTTTGGCGAAAGCATTAATACCGGAGTTAATAATTTGGTTGGATTAATTAATGATAGCTGCGTCGCGACAAAATATGTTCTTGGTGGTTATTCGCAAGGGGCAATGGTGATTTCAAAAGCACTTGGTAAAATCTCATCGAGTAAGATCATTTATGCTGCCACCTTTGGCGATCCAAAACTTTATTTACCAGAAGGCGAGGGGATAATACCGGCCGCCTGTAAAGGCGAAAACTTATCTGATTATAGAATATACGTTCCAGACTGTCAGGCGTATAAGGGTCTACTCGGTGCTCTAATGCCATATGAGTCTAGTGAATACGTTGGGAAACTTGGTACTTGGTGCAACAAACGAGATATCTTTTGTAGTTCCAAGTTTAATATTTCAGATCATTTAGGCTACGAAAAAGATGGACTTTATGAGGATGCCTCGCGACTAATTTTTTCTACAATAACAACTGAATTTGGTATCGAAAACCATATTTCGTCGCCGCACGATACGGCGTTTTTGATTGACGCAACAGGATCGATGGATGGCATGATTGATAAATACAAATTAGAGGCCGCAAGACTAGCTGAACAGACACTTAGTAGCGGTGGCAGAGTGGCACTTTATACCTACCGCGATTTAGATGAATTTGACACTGCCCTAATTAAACTATGTGATTTTAATGAGTGCAATACTATCGATTCTTTTAAAGAAAAGCTTGGGGAAATTATTCCAGAAGGCGGTGGCGATAACCCCGAGTCGCTACTTTCTGGGGCTTTTCATATGATGAAGACTTTGAAATGGAAATGCGGTTCGACAAAGTCTTTAGTCGTATTAACTGACGCCGGTTATCATTCTCCGGATTTAGACGGGACTTCACTTGATGACGTTGTAAAACTGAGTAAAAGTATCGACCCGGTAAACTTTTATATCATCACCAATAAAGAGAACCAGGAAGAATATGCCGGTTTGGCCCAGCAGACCGATGGTGCTGTTGAAACTGATTTTGGAAAATTAAATCTGCTAACGGACAAAATAATGCAGAGAATGGATTCTTTGCCCAAGGTTGAGGAGGGAGAAACCATTGTAACGCCAAAACTTACTTTAATTAGCCAAAAAGAAACTAGTGGCGGCGTAACGCTTAAATTTGGTTCAACCGGAGAAAAGACGCTAGTTATAATTAACGACAAGATTTTAGGCACAACGGATGAAGACGAGATAGCAATTTATAATCTTGACAAACGTGAGAATAATGTTGTTATATTAGTGCCGATTCGCGGTGATATACGCGGTGAACCGTTGACTATTTCATTAGAAAAAAATGAAGAATTATTTGTACCACTTACGCCAAATACCGGAGGGTATTAATTTGAACTCAGGTGATAGTGATCACCATACTCGCATTTATATACAGTTAAGTGGCCTTCAATATGATGGTCATATTCAGCCACGCGGGCCGCCATTTCGGCTTCTTCAAGCGTCTTATAGCAAATCTTGTGAGTATCGCCAACCCAACACCTTTCGGGCTCGTAGATTCCAGTTCTGATTTGCTTCTTATTTGTCATGTTTAATTATTATATCACATTTACAACATATATTGAATATTTAGTCAATAAGTGTTATAATAGCGCCTATGACTTTAAATAAAAATTTAATTCGTAATGTAGCTATTATCGCGCACGTTGATCACGGTAAAACTACGCTTGTAGATGGGCTATTAAAACAGTCTCATACTTTTCGTGATAACCAAGCAGAAATGAGCCAAACGCTTATTATGGATTCGATGGATCAGGAACATGAGCGTGGCATTACTATTACGGCAAAACAAACCTGTGTCTACTATGATGGATACAAAATCAATATTATCGACACTCCGGGTCACGCTGATTTTTCTGGTGAGGTTGAACGTACTCTAAATATGGCCGACGGTGTGCTTTTAATTGTAGACGCCCAGGAAGGCCCGATGCCACAGACAAAATTTGTCTTGCAAAAGGCACTTGACTTAAAGCTTCGTCCTGTTGTGATTATTAACAAGATTGATAAGCCGGCCGCTCGTATTGAAGAAGTTAAGGATGAAATTGAAAGCCTGTTTCTAGAGCTTGCGACCGACGAATCACAACTAAACTACCCAATTTATTACGCAATCGCTCGTGAAGGCAGAGCCGGCAAAACTACTAATCTTGATGATAATTTAAACGTGATCTTTGAAGCAATTATTAATGATATTCCTGCACCAAGCGTTGATGAATCTTCTGATAAAGCACAGCTACTCGTTGCAGCGCTTGCAGCCGACAATTATCTTGGCAAATATTGTATTGGTAAAATATTCCGCGGCAAACTTAGAAAAGGCCAAACTGTAAAGATTTTACGTGGCGATATCCAGAAAACTGCCAAAATTGAAAATCTGTTTATTTATAAAGGGCTTGGCAAGGAAGAAGTCCCAGAGGCTATTGCTGGAGATATCGTTGCAATGACTGGTGTGTCGGACGCTAATATTGGTGACACAATTGCGACCGGTGATAATCCAGAAGCGCTCCCTACGATTGAACTCGAACCACCTACTCTTTCGATTTATATTGGGCCAAATACTTCACCATTAAAGGGCCGCGAAGGTGAATTTACGACTTCTCGCCAAATTGCCGAACGTTTAGAGCGTGAACTAGAAACTAATATTGCACTCAAAATTGAACCGGACGGCCTTGGCTATAAAGTTTCTGGTCGTGGCGAGCTTCATCTTTCCGTTTTAATCGAAACAATGCGCCGTGAAGGTTATGAACTAGAAGCCGGTCGACCGGAAGTAGTATACCGCGAAATTGATGGTAAAAAATGTGAGCCGATTGAAAACTTGACTGTGGAAGTTTCACAAGAATTCGTGGGCGCAGTATCACAGGAACTTGGCATTCGTAAGGCCGAGCTTAAGTCTCAAGAGCTTACTTCTACTGGTGCTACACGTTTTGTTTATGAAATCTCAACCGCAGCATTAATCGGGCTTCGCAATAATCTCTTAACCGCCACAAAAGGCACCGTGATTATGTCTAGCATCCCATCCGGGTACCGTCCAGTTGAGAGCAAATATAAACCAGAGAGAAACGGCGCTTTGGTGGCGTTTGAAGATGGCGTTTCGACTTCTTATGCACTTGATGCCGCACAAGCACGTGGAATTCTCTTTATCCCGCCGCAGGTTCCGGTTTATCAAGGTATGATTGTAGGGCTTTCCAACAAAAAGGAAGACATCGATATTAACATCTGCAAGGAAAAGCAGCTCACCAATATGCGTACACATGCGTCAGATGGCGCCATTCAGCTTACTCCTTATACCCAGCTTTCGCTTGAGCAGTGTCTGGACTTTCTACTCGACGATGAGCTTCTCGAGGTAACGCCAAAATCACTTCGTCTTCGCAAGCGCCAGCTTGATCCAATTAAGAGAAAACGTGAAAACCGCTCTTATTAATGAGAATTTGCTATAATCATTTTATGTCGTATTTGATTGATTCTCATTGCCATCTCCATGACCGCCAGTTTTTTAAAGAAGAACAGGCCGAAGAAATGGTTAAGCGCTCGATGAAAAACGGTGTTAAAAAAATTGTATGTATTGGCACCGACCCTATCGACTCGATGGAAGCAAAAGATTTTGCTAATTCCCATGAAGGTGTTTATTGGACATATGGAGTACACCCCGAAGAGACTAACGGCGGCAAGAAGATTGACTATAGTAATGCGATTTTTGACAGAGGTTGCGAGAAACTAGTAGCAGTTGGCGAGGTAGGGCTTGATTATCATTCTGAGGATCACGACCGCGATGCGCAGATTAAACTCTTTAATGAAATGCTGCAACTAGCAAAGGACAACGATTTGCCAGTTTCTTTTCATGTACGTAACGCCTTTGATGATTTCTTTGCTGTAACGGCGAATTTTCCGGAAGTGCGCGGAGTGGTACACTCATTTACGGATAGCAAGAAAACTTTGAAGAAAATTTTAAATGAAACAGATTATTATGTAGGCGTAAATGGGTTGGCAACTTACTCAACTTTGCCTACCCCGCCGCTCGAGAGAATTTTATTAGAAACAGATGCACCATTCTTGACTCCGGTACCGTTTCGTGGTATGATAAACGAATCGGCGTATGTTTTAGACATCGCAGAATGGCTAAGTAATAAACTAGAATTAGATTTCGAAACAGTAGAGAAGGAAACGACCGAAAATGCAGAACGACTCTTCCGTTTTTCAGATTCCCCTGACCGCTAAACGTGAAGCGTTTGCTTTTAATGAGGCAAAAGAAGCCTACGAAATCTACAAAGAATTAAATGAAATTGCCGAGGAGATTGAAAAATGTCGCTTGCGGAACTCGTAGATTTTGATAAACTTTCTGCGCCTTTTAAAAAAATCAATTATTTTGGTAACGCCAAGCAAGGAAGTGCCGTAAGAAAAATTAACCCCTATGATATACATGAGTCTAGCACGATGACCTATGCAGAACTCATAAACGCCGAATCCGCTCTCGGTAGAACTATTTTTGGACCGATTCCAGCAGGACACCAAAGAGAATTTTTTGAACATAAGAAAAATATTTGGGTGTGGCACGAAGGTTGGTTCGACGAAAAAGGCGAACCGCAAGGCGTAACTATCCGCTACGAAGTACGTCCGGAGGGTGTTTTTAAATACTACAATGGTAAATACACCAAGATTAAGGACTCCGAACTTAATAATTTCCGCACTGCAGTACATACTTATTACGACCTTATAAAGGCCAATCTTTACTTTTAGGTTTTTTATTGTTAAAATGTGCTTATGGATAATAAAAGCGCAGCTGCTAAAAAACCTGCTGAGGCTCCTAAGAAACCTGAGCAAGATATTAAAGTGGAAGAAGCTCCAAAGCCAAGAGTTACTCCAGATGATATCGTAATTGTGGAACCAAAAAATAAACCGCCTGAAATCGTGGAGCCACCAAAAGAACCGATGGATCCAAAACTAAAACGTTCGATTTTTGTGCTTTTAATTGGCTTATTTACACTTGGCGTTGGTGCGTTTTTCTTATTTAAAGTTCTAACTAAACCACCTACAGTGCAAGATGCTGAATATTTAGTGAAGATTGGTGCGTGGGCGCGCGAAGACGAGCCGACTGTGATTTGGAATTTTACTGAAATTGGTAAGGGCAGCCTTACCACTAACCGCCACTATAATGACTATGATTTTATTTGGGCGATTGATGGCAAAAAACTAAATATCGAGACCGATTGGCTATACACCCTAAATGACACTTTTGAATTTGAGGTTAATCAGAAGAAGAAAACCTTGACCTTAACTTCGGGTGTTCAAGAAATCACCTTTGTGCCGGCAACGACTGTTGAAACCGAAGAAAAAACCGAAGAATAATTAATTAATATCTATTTCATTACCACAGGTGGCATTGATGCCTAAGTTTGAAAGTACGACGAGTTCGTCGTCTGCTATCATGTGGGTTGCGTGTAGTTCGGCACCTTTAATTTTATCGAGATTGCCGAGAACCTTCTTTACAACCGGGTTAGTGGTTGAGCAAATCGAAAGAGCGATTAATACTTCGCCGAGTTTTAGGTAGCTTTCTTTGAAATTTGAAGTCTTATTTTTAATCTCTAAAATTGGCTCTAGTACGGTTGGAGCAATTAGGTCGATTTCGTCTGGAATTTTGCTAACAACTTTGAGGGCATTTAAGATGGTGCTAGAAATCGGCGAGAGAATACCAGTTTTGCGACCAACAACAATTTTTTTGTTACTCACAGCAATCGCGGCAGCCGGAAGGTTACCGGATTTTTCGCGTTTTTTAGCGGCTTCGGTGACGACCGGACGATCTTTTTCGGTAATACCAAGCTCGTTCATGAGGAGTTTAATGCGCTCTGGAACTTCTGGTCCCACGATACCTTTTTTGAGATCGGTAAGCGCACGATAGTATCGCCTGATAATCTCGTCTTTGGCGGCTTTTTGTACTGCTTTGTCATCGGTAATACATTCACCAATTACGTTGACGCCCATGTCGGTTGGGGAATAATAAATAGTTTTGCCAGTAATACGATTTAAAATTTCTTTTAACACCGGGAAAGTTTCAAGATCGCGGTTGTAGTTTACGGCTGTGGTGCCATATTTTTCTAGGTGGAAATAATCAATCATGTTTTTGTCATTGAGGTCGGCAGTGGCGGCTTCGTAGGCAATGTTAACTGGATGTTTCAGCGGTAAAGCCCAAACTGGAAAGGTTTCAAATTTGGCATAGCCAGCGTTTACGCCACGCTTATATTCGTGATAGAGCTGCGAAAGAGAAGTAGCAAGCTTACCTGAGCATGGGCCTGGGGCCGAAACTACCACGAGCGGACGGGTGGTCTCGACATAAGGATTGGCGCCATAGCCTTCGTCTGAAACAATCGTATCAACATCAGTTGGATACCCTTTTGTAAAAGTATGGAAATAGGTTTTGACTTTGTAATCTTTTAGTTTTTCGGCAAAATCCTTGGCTTTTTTCTGGCCCTCAAAAAGAGTGATTACAACCGAGCTTACTAAAATTCCACGAGAACGCAAGAATTCAATGAGGCGAAGTACTTCAGTTTCGTAGGAAATCAAATGGTCGGCGCGAATTTTAGATTTTTCGATGGCGTTTGCGTTAATACATAGAATCACTTCGGCGTCATCCTTAAATTCCTGAAGAAGGCGGATTTTGAGGTCCGGGAGAAAGCCAGGAAGAGTGCGAGCTGCATGTTGATCGTCGATAAGTTTTCCACCAAATTCGAGATAAAGTTTATCAAACATTGCGATACGTTGTTTGATTTTTTTCTTTTGGATTTTCAGATATTTATCGGCATCAAAGCACTTTTTCACTATAACCTCCTTCTATTCATTTAATTATAACACTTCAAAATAAAACCCGCCTACAAATGTAGGCGGGGTGCCAGGGAATAGGGGGGGATAGAAAAGGGTAGAGTAGGTTATTCTTCTTTTTCGAACTCCTCACTCAGTCCGTCGAGAATCTGACCGATAATATCACTCGCCATGATGGTGTTGAAATCGGATTCTCTCAGAGAGCCTGCCATGTAGGCAAAGAGCAGGGTGCTCGGCATAAACTGGTGCGTATAAACGTAACGTACGAGCGGCGTCGAGAACGCCCTGGGCAGGGTATTCTGTTGCAGGATGTACTCGCAGAGAGCGAGAAACTGGTTCTCTTCGAGAATGGCTACGCGCCCGCTGAACTCATCGTCCGGTCCATCTTCCTTGATAATGGAAATGAGCTCCTCTGGAGGATGCGGATCGCCATCTCTCTCGTCGTGTCTCACGAAATACAGGAAAGTAGTGAGAAAGAGAAAGATGTTCACATTGTCGGAGATATTGTCAACCAGGATGTTGGCAACCTCATGCTTCAGCTGACTGCGGCCAGCAAAGACCGATGCGAAATTCAGAAGCGCGGCGGCCGCTTTAAAGGACTGCGACGTAAAGACCGGAAATCCCTTTCTGAGGCCAAAGCCGTCCAGCATGTCGTTGATCTCCTTCAAATCGCCGCCCATAATTGCGGCTGCGATTTCCTCAGGGGCATAACCAATGCGCGTGTCTCCAGTTTTCATAACTGAACCTCCTAAACCAAAATGTACAGGCCAAAAAAATAAGAGTTTGGCCCTATACTTATATTATACCACTTACTATTATTTTTGTCAATAATTTAGCGGTAGCAGTTTTGACTTTAAGAGAAAAATTTGTTATAATATTTTTTATGATTTATCTGGACCATGCAGCCGCTACACCGGTTTCTAAGAAAACTTTTGAGGCGATGAAGCCATATTTTTTGGATGATTTTTTTAATCCTTCGGCGGCATACCTTCCGGCGAAAAAGGTGGCACATGATTATGATGAGACTAAAGCCAGTATCGCTCACGCGATTGGTGCGAAAGAAAATGATATTGTTATCACCGCTGGCGCAACTGAGGCTAATAATCTGGCTTTTACAGCGATTTCTGATAACGCCAAAGTTTTGTATTTAAAAACCGAGCACGATTCAGTAAGGAATCCAGCTAATCGCTTTGACTTTGAAGAGATTGAAGTAGATAAAAATGGCAGAATTATATTAGATGATTTAAAGAATAAAATTAGCGATAATACCGAGCTGATTTCGGTGGCGCTCGCAAACAATGAGCTAGGGACGATTCAGCCGCTCGCAGAAATTGCGGCCATCATCCGCGAAGTCCGTATGGAGCGTTTGAAAAACAATAATCCTCATAAACTGTTGCTACATTCTGATGCTTCGCAGGCGATGAATCTACTCGATATCAATGTGGCAAGGCTCGGCGTTGATCTTTTGACTTTAAACGCCGCCAAAGTCTATGGGCCAAAAGGCGTGGGGGCTTTATATGTGGCTCATGATGTAAGACTAAAACCATTAACTCTAGGTGGTGGGCAAGAAAATGGCCTTCGCTCTGGCACCCAAAACGTGCCTGGAGTGATAGGCTTTGCCGCTGCGCTTACTCACGCTAAAGAGCATATTAATGGGAACCGCAAAAAATACGCTGCGCTCCGAAAGATTCTACTTGATGAGATAAAGGATTACGAACTAATCAACAAAAAGTATTCTCTTGATAATTTTGTCGTACTTTGTTTTGATGGGCTCGATGCCGAGAGATTAATTTATCTTTTGGAAGAGCACGGAGTTTACGTATCGACCGGCGCGGCTTGTGCGGCCTCTAAGGGTGTACGTTCCCATGTATTAACCGCGATTGGGCTCACTGATTCGCAGATTGCTGGTTCTCTTAGAATTTCGCTTGGTGAAACTAATACCGAAGAACAAATCCACGAAGCTGCCCGCATTATTAACGAGGTAGTAGCCATGGAAAAGGAAAGGATTAACCGTGGCTAAAGTGTTTGTTGGGATGAGTGGCGGCGTTGATTCAAGCGTAGCAGCTCTTCTTTTAAAGGAGCAAGGCTACGACGTAACCGGAGTTTACATGAAAAACTGGTCGAAAGATCTTCCTGGTATGAAATGCCCGTGGGCCGAGGACCTTGCCGACGCTAAACGTGTAGCTGTAAAGCTTGGCATTGATTTTGAAGTTTGGGATTTTGAAAAAGACTACCACAATAAAGTCGTGGAATATATGCTTGATGAATTTAAGAAGGGAAACACGCCAAACCCAGATGTAATGTGTAACCAAGAAATCAAATTTAAACTCTTTTTCGAGAAGGCGATGGAAAGAGGCGCCGACTACATTGCTACTGGTCACTATGCCAGAACCGATGGCAAAAAACTTCTCCGCGCCGTGGACGAAAACAAGGACCAGACGTATTTTTTGTACCGCATTTCTGACGATGCAATCTCTCATACACTTTTTCCAATCGGCGAGATGAAGAAACCAGATGTTAAAAAGCTCGCTAAAGATAAAGGACTTCACAACGCCTATAAAAAAGAATCAATGGGAGTTTGTTTCGTTGGTGAAGTTGGTATGAGGGATTTTCTGAAAGAATATATCGATGTTAAGCCGGGCGAGATTCGCGAGGTTGAAACCGAAAAGGTTTTGGGATATCACGAGGGCGCCGTGTTTTACACTATCGGACAACGCCACGGGCTTTATCTTTCCGGTACGGCCGGCGAAGTAAATGACGGCCTGCCTTATTATGTTGTTTCAAAGAACCTTGATAAAAACATCGTTTATGTGTCAAAGAATTTAAATGACAGCCACATATGGACTAAGGAATTAAAACTAAAAGATGTCATTCTACGCGACAAAGCCGAGACGGTGACGGTACGCCTTCGCCACCGCGCACCGCTTATCACAGCAACTTTTGACGGCGAAGCCCTTCATTTTGAAAACGAAATCAAGCGCCCAGCAGCTGGTCAATCTGCTGTTTTATACAGCGACGAAACATGCCTAGGTGGCGGCATAATTGAGTAGCATCAAAAAACACCCCGAGGGGTGTTATTTTGATTAAGCAACCATCATTAATAAATCGGCGAATAGAAGAGTAGCAGCAAGGAAGCTCATTGAGATGACAAAGATCATATTAGAACCTTGTTCTTTTTTTCTGTCGTATCTCTCATAGCGCAAATAATTCTTGCGACCGGCTTTTCTAGCGACTGTTTGCTTCTTGGCAGTTTTAGTCGCAGTTTTCTTTTTTGCTTGAGCCATTTTGATTCCTTTTATATTTAATAATATTCTTATGCTTATAATATCACGCTTTTTTAAAAAATACAAGTGAAAATCTGGTATAATTATCCCTATGGACGCAAATGAAATTAGACAAAGATTTTTAGATTTTCAGACTAGAAAAGGTCACAAAGTGATTCAGCCGGCTCCGCTGGTGCTTGAGAATGACCCGACTACACTTTTTACGGGTTCTGGTATGCAGCCACTTTTACCATTTCTTTTAGGTGAGCCGCATCCAGAAGGCAAGCGCCTAACCGATTCTCAACCATCGATGCGTCTCCAGGATATTGAGGATGTAGGTGACCCACGCCACACTACTGTGTTTGAAATGCTCGGCAACTGGTCCCTAGGTGATTATTTTAAAGAGGAACAAATCCGCAATTTCTTTGAGTTTTTGACTAAAGAAGTTGGTCTGGACCCTAATAAGATTTACGTGACTTGTTTTATTGGTAATGAAAAATATGGCATTCCTAAGGATACCGAAGCGGCTGAGATTTGGCAGAAAGTGTTTAAAGAGGCCGGTATTGATGCTAAAATAGCCGAAATTGGTTCGGCCGAAAACGGCGATAAACGTGGCATTAAAGAAGGTGAAAGAATTTTCTTCTATGATGACCACGAAAACTGGTGGAGCCGCGGTGGTGGATGCGAAACCACACCAATCGGTGACCCATGTGGCCCAGACTCGGAAGTATTTTATGATTTTGGCGAAGACAAGCAGGATGTCGAAAAATACGGTCTCGCACATCCAGCTTCAGATGGTGCTAGAT
This sequence comes from uncultured Candidatus Saccharibacteria bacterium, assembly GCA_964499905.1. GTDB lineage: Bacteria > Patescibacteriota > Saccharimonadia > Saccharimonadales > Saccharimonadaceae > Nanosyncoccus. The sequence goes on from CAZCPT010000019.1 coordinate 11,788, forward strand.
TTATGGAAATCGGCAACCAGGTCTTTATGCAATATCGTAGACTTGAGGATGGTTCGTTTAAAGAACTTGAGAAAAAGAATGTTGACTTTGGTGGCGGGCTAGAAAGAATTTCAGCCGCGGCAATTGGCAGCTTTGATGTGTTTAAGATTTCTTTGATGAAGCCAATTATCGACAAACTAGAAGAGATTTCCGGTAAAAAATATGATAATAATACCGACGAAATGCGCGTAATTGCTGACCATATTCGTGGTGCATATCTACTCGCCTCGCAAGGTTTAGTGCCTTCAAATAAAACTCAGGGTTACGCTATGAGAAGGTTAGTACGTCGAGCGATTCTTCGTGCGTTAGATTTAGGTATTTCACAAAATTTCCTATCTGAAATTGTGCCGATTGTGGCTGATAATTATAAAGACTTGCCAGATTCAATTTTGACTCATCGCGAAATGGCGCTCGATGTGCTTCTAAAAGAAGAAAAGGCCTTCCGCCAAACTCTAAATAAGGGTCTTAAAAAACTCGGCAAAATGACGAAAAATTCAAAGATTCTAGACGGCCATGATTTATTTAAGCTTCAGGACACTTATGGCTTCCCGCTCGAGTTATCAATTGAAGAATGTTATCGTGAGGGAATTGAACTTTCCGAAAAGCATCGTGAGGAATTCGAAGAGTCATTAAAAGAACAGCGCGAACGCTCGCAAACTGCATCAAAAGGTATGTTTAAGGGTGGCCTTGAAGACCATGGCGAACAAACCGTAAAATACCATACTGCTTGCCACTTATTACTTGCTGCCTTACAAGATTTGGTTGATAAATCGATTTGCCAAAGAGGTTCCAATATCACGGCCGAGAGAGTGCGTTTTGATTTTAATCTCGACCATAAGATGACTGATGAAGAACTCGAGAAAGTCGAGAAACAGGTCAACGAATGGATTAAAGCAGATCTTCCAGTAGTATTTGATGAATATGAAAAAGCCTATGCGCGCGACACTTTGAAGGCCCACGGTCAGTTTTGGGATAAATACCCAGACGTTTTGAAAGTCTATACGATTGGTGATTTTGAGAACCCAATTTCTCGCGAAGTTTGTGGTGGTCCACACGTTGAGCACACCGGTGTGCTCGGCCATTTTAAGATTGTCAAAGAGGAATCTTCATCAGCTGGAGTTCGTCGTATCAAGGCGGTATTAGAATAAAAAGAGCGCCCTTTAGGGGCGCTTTTTTGATGTTATTTCGATAGAAGTTTATTAATTTTGGCTTTTAATTTGTTTTCTGGTGGAGCACCAGCCAAGGTATCAGCACCGACGCGAAGGAGCCCGAGGGCCGTAGCAAACGAATGATCAATTTCAAAGTCTCTCAAAATGAAATTTGGAAACTCGGATGTATCAATAAGATGAATGATTGGGCGACGTGCGAATGGAAGGTTTTCATACCAATCAGACGTAGCGAGAGTTTCTTGAATCAATGAAAGACTAGCGCCACCACCGCAAAGAAGCACATCACGCGGCAAAGAGCCAAAACTTTCAAATTCTTCAAGTGCAACTTCTACTCCGGTTAGCCAAACAGAAAGGTTTCTAGAAATAGCGGTTTCCATTTTAGCTTTAACACGGTCGTCTAATTCACCAGTATCGAATTGTAGTTTTTGTTCCTCGGCTGTATCAAAATCTGTACCAAGAGCCTCGGCAATTTGATGAGTGAAGCTGCGCCCGCCAATCGAAAACATTTTGGTACCTTCAACGCCGCCATCATCAACTACTGCGATATCAGTAGTACCACCGCCAATATCCATTACAACGCCAGAAAATGAGGAGTCCGGATCGTCACCAAGACAGGCTCGGCAAACTGCGAACGGTTCAACGGCCACAGCAAGCAAATCAAGATTAAGCTCAGCACAAACTTTTTCAATGGCCGCCACATGGATTAGTGGTGCAAACGCAGTATATATTAATATAGCAACATCAGAACCCTTAAAGCCAACCGGATTCATGACTTTATAACCGTCAATAGTAAGGGAAACAATAGCAGAATTAATGAGGCGTACTTCGATATTGTCGTTGCCGGTCTCGAGGGCCACCATTTTCTTAGCAACCTCACCGGATTTAATTTGAACTTTTTTAATAATATCGTTCATTTCGGATTCAGTAATTGGCTTGTTTGGATTCTTGCGAGTATAGTGAACGGTGGTAGTATTTCCTTTAACAAGCTCGCCAGCAATACCAACTACGGCTTGGTCAGCTTTTTCACCAGCTTTTTCTTCAACTTGGAGCAAAGCTTCTTCGCAGGTAGCAATAACCGCCGGGATGTCGGCAATTGCACCTTGATACATGTTGCCTTCTCGTTGCTTTGCTTTACCAACCCCCATAATTTCAAGATTGCCTTTTTTGCCAGGCTTCGCCATAATGGCTTTTACAAATTCAGTACCAATATCTAGTCCAAGAATCGTACTCATGGCTTTATTATATCATATTAGCTGGTATCTCTTCCGTAGCTCCGGGTTTTAAATTCCCGAGATTGAATTTGCCAAAAGAAGTACGATGAAGTTTGACTACGCGGTAGCCTACGGCCTGGAATGTGCGCCTAATCTGTCGATTGCGTCCTTCACTTAATACCACCGTGAAATGTTTGCGGTCTTCGAATCTCTCATCGCGAATTACAACAAATTTCGATTTCCCATCATCAAGATCAACGCCAAAATCGGAAATCATTTGCTGATGAAGTGGTGCAAGATCACGGTCTAATTCTACTAAATAGGTTTTTTCTTTATGAAACTTTGGATGAGTCATTTGAAAAGCAAAATCACCGTCATTTGTAAGAAGAATCAGCCCGGACGAATCTTTATCAAGGCGACCAACGGTTTTTAATTTCTGAAATTTTGCCGGCAATATATCATACAACGTTGGGGCATCGCCTTGGGCACGGCGCGAACAAACATAGCCCACCGGTTTATTCATTGCAATATAGATGAATTCGTTATCAAAAGCAACTGGTTTGCTATTACATAATATTTTGTCATTTTTGTCAATACGCGTACCAAGAATGGCTGGTTTACCGTTTACTAATACCTTACCGGAGGCAATTAAATCATCGGCCTCACGGCGAGAGACTCCTAATCTTTCTGCTAAGAACTTATTGAGCCGGAGTTGGTTGTCCATCTTGTGCTGGTTGCTCCTGTGGTTCGGCGACTGGTTCTGGAGTTGGTTCTGGGACTGGAGCGGCAACTGGTTCTTCTGGAGTAGGGGCTACTGGTGCCGGTGCGGCTGGAGCTGGAGCTGGAGCTGGAGCTGGAGCAACCGGGGCTGGCTGTGGAGCCGGTGCTACAGGGGCTGCTGGGGCTACAGGAGCCGGTGCAGGTTGAGGAACTGGTGCAGGCGCAGGTGCGGCTGGAGCTGGAGCTGGAGCTGCAGGTTCTGGCGCAACCGGAGTGGCTGGTGCGGTAGGAGCGGCAGGAGCCGGTGCAGGTTGAGGAACTGGTGCAGGCGCAGGTGCGGCTGGAGCTGG
>CAZCPT010000019.1:15376-17902 GCA_964499905.1 uncultured Candidatus Saccharibacteria bacterium
CAGGAGCCGGTGCAGGTTGAGGAACTGGTGCAGGCGCAGGTGCGGCTGGAGCTGGAGCTGGAGCTGCAGGTTCTGGCGCAACCGGAGTGGCTGGTGCGGTAGGAGCGGCAGGAGCAGCCGGCGCCGCAACTGGCTTGTCACCCAACACTTCATGAATCGTATTTACAACATCTTCAATACCAACTTGGGATTTTACCAAGTAACGATCGGCACCGAGGCGTTCACCACGTTGGCGCTGATCATCGGAGGAGAGGGCCGTCATCATGACAACTTTAATGCTCGCTGTTTCTGGCGTAGCACGAAGAATGTCGAGCATATCAAATCCGGAGATTTTTGGCATCATAACATCGGATAAAATCAGGTTTGGCTTTTCGCGAACAGCCATTGCTAAGGCCTCCTCGCCATCGCCGGCTGATACTACATCGTATCCTTCAGCCGTGATGCGGATGCTATATATTTCGCGAAGCGCAGCATCGTCTTCTACTACCATTATTTTCATTGTTGTATTCCTCCGTTGGTATTATTAATTGCAATCATTCGTTTTTCGTACTCTTCGCCGGTAATACGCGGAAGAGAAACGTAGAAGGTTGAACCTTCGCCAAAAGCGGACTCGGCCCAAACGCGCCCACCCATGGCTTCTACTCGCTGTTTTACTAAATACAGACCAAGCCCGGTGCCACCAATGGTACGGGTGTCTGAATTATCAGCGCGATAGAACTTTTGAAAAATGTGTTGTAAATCATCTGACGATATGCCTATTCCGGTATCAGTAACATTAATTAAGACACGATCGCCGTCGCCTAAAACATTAACATAAATTGAGCCGCCTGCCGGCGTGTATTTAATAGCATTGTCGATGAGGTTGTCCATAATTTCATGTAGGAAATTCACGTCGACGTAGCCATAAACTACTTGGTCTAGCCGGCGGTCTAAACCACCCACGGCTGTAGCTTTATTGGCGCCAAACTGGAAATTTAATTTAGCATTTTTGGCAGGCACTAGATAGCCATCGGCAATCTGCTTAACGGTGCCAACCATTTCGACCGGTTGAAAATTCGGGCGCAAGTGACCGTCATCAAGTTTGGTTACATCAAGTAAATCTTTAAATAGATGGCCAAGATGTTGCGAAGCAGCATGTGCAGCATCGAGATAGCCACGGGCACGCTCGTCGATTGAGGCAGTTTGCGGATTAAGTGCAAGGGAAAGATAACCTTCAATTGAAGCAACCGGAGTTCTCATTTCGTGAGAAGCAGTAGAAATAAATTCAGCCTGTTCGCCTTCTTCAGCGAGTTCTTTAGTAATGTCTCTAAATGTAATAATGCGATTACCACCATCGGCGACTACGACAGAAATTGCCACTGGGATACGTTTACCAGATTTAGTACCAATTAGACATGCAGCAAAACGATCAAGTGACTGGCCGGAATTCATAGCAATTAAGAAACTATTGTCGCTGTCACTCATAGCGCGGCCTTCTTTGGTTTCGAGTTTAATCAAAATACCGTAGTCGAGACCAATCGCTGCGTCTTGGCCATCAAATTCGGTCATTGTAACAGCAGCAGGATTAATAAACTGAATTGCGCCAGTCTTGTTGGTAATAATGACACCATCATGAATGGTCATGAGGGCCATTTCAGCAAGTACCGTTTTATCGGCACCTGAGTCGGATTGTTTTGTTCTATTAAAAAGACTCATCCTATATTTATTTTAACACAAGCTTAATAAAATGTGCTAAAATTGTTTATATGAATAAGGACGTCGTTTATATCGAGCCCGAAGACGATATAACTGATATCATTACGAAGATTGAAGGCTCGAAAAAGAAGATTGTCGCGCTCGTTCCGCCAAAGAAGGCGGGCATTTTGCGCAGTATTGTGAATATAAAACTTATTGCTAAAGCTGGAGTTAATGCCAAAAAATCCGTAGTGCTCGTAACGACGGATCCTTCCATTCTGAAACTAGCTGCTGCTACTAAATTGCCTGTAACCAAGGATCTACAGTCTGCTCCAGTTATTCCAAGTGCCAAGGTAGAGATTGACGAAACTGCAACCGAAAACGTCGATGACGAAGAAGACGAAGAGGAAGAAGAACCGGAAGAAACCGAAGAAAAAAAAGAAGAAAAAGAAGAAACGCCTGCCGAAGAGAAGGTCGAAGAGCCTGAAGATAAAAAAGGCAAGAAGGCTAAAAAGGAAAAGAAGGAAAAGAAGATTCCAGAAAACCCAATTTTAGCTTGGATTGTTACGCATAAGAAAACCGTAATTGCTATCGTCATTGTGCTGATTCTTTTAATTCTGTTTTTGGTTTGGGCGTTGATATTTGCTCCGGCAGTTACTATTACGGTTGGTCGTCGCACTGCACAGAGTAATTTTTCGGAAAATGTAACATTCACAAGCAAGTTGGAAGAAGAAAAGGCCAGCGAAGGTAAATTCTATCTCGAAAAGAGAAAAAACGAAAACACAATTAAGCGTGATTTTGAAGCCACTGGCACCAAGAATGTTGGTGAATATGCGTCTGGCGAAGTAGTAG
>CAZCPT010000020.1:0-16756 GCA_964499905.1 uncultured Candidatus Saccharibacteria bacterium
TCCCCCACAAATACTATCTCGTATTCACTGAGAAAACCGTTTCGATAAGCCTCAAATGGCTTTCTACCCATACCTATTACAATGAAAACTACTATTACAACTATGCTTACTAACGCCGCAATAACCCTCGGTAACCATTTCTTAAATACACCGAAGATTAGTAAGATAATTGTCGCGAAACAATAGATCACAGTTATTAGGTGGTTCGGAAAACTATCTTGAAAACCAATGATGTAATTCATCGCGAAATACGCTAAAAGTGCCGTCATGGCTGATAAAATCACCCCAGAATACCACTCATCTTTTTTAATATACCAACCAATAAATGCACCTGGAAAGGTGGCGAGTGTAATCTTAAACCAATATGGGTAATATTGGAAAAGTCCCCAGCCCATGGAATTAAATGGCACTTGGATCAGATACACCAGTGGCTGCGAAATTAGGAAAAATACAAAAGTCTTTAGCGCCGCGTCAAGGGGGGTCTTGCAATTCACGATGATTATGATAGCTGGAAGTACCCACCATTCTGGCGTTACGGCGATATCATGGAACGAATTTCCATCCGGAACTAGCATCGCCATTAACGCTGTGTAAAGTCCCATAATTACCGCGAAAATGATCACGGCCGTCCAAGACATTTTTAGCCCACCAAAAAGCTTATCTAGGATTTTTCTCATAGTTCTGACCCGCCCCATTCAACTACAACAAAGCCTTTTCTCTCTGGAGTTTCAAGCTTTTGTTCTTTTACATCAATCTTTTTATCAAGACCTTTTAGTGTCATCCAGACTCTAATTACGCTATCTGGTTTTGGATATACGTTAAGTGCTGTATTGCCTTCAATTTCCTCTGTTTCAGCGAATCTAATGTAGTTATATTTATTTGCTTCTATCTTCGGCAACCAATAAACGATGAACTCCTCGGCTTCTCTCTCGTTTAAGCCTAAAATAGCTAGCTTTTCTTCTAAGAATTCTGCCGCATCTTCTCCGGCTACCACAAAACCGTCTTTTTCTACCCTAAATTCATTCTCTAGTTTTGTTTCATAATAAAGCGCATAAAGATTACGGCCAGTCTTTAAATCAGTTAAATCACCATTTGGCTTAGCGAGCACCTTCCAACCATCGGTATAACGTGGATAAGAAACAGTCAGATTATTGGCATCGCTAAGCTCAACCGTAACTTTAGTTTCCTCTTCTGGATAGAGATAGATAATTGGTTTATCTACGGTCATCTGCCCTGGATCGTAAGTTGTACCGTATTTAAGAAGATTTTGATACTCCTCCTCGGAGTACATTGACATCCCTTTAAGATTAATTACAGTATCTCCCACTGGAATAAACATAGCAAATCCAGTGATATCTGCCGTCACACCATTTGCATCTACATAATAATAGACTTCTACACTAGAATAAGATTCATAAACGTCAGCAACACTCGCCTCAACATTCGGAGCACCAATATAATACTCGGCAATCACCGCATATCGCTTTTCCATATCTGTGTATTTTTGCTCAATCCCCCACTTTTCACAGTATGCCGCGTAATCACTATAGCTCATGACCTCATATTTTGAGAAATCGCTTAGATCTTCGTCGTTTCGGTTACCGACCGTATATTCGAAATCCTTGATTACTATATCATGCTCGCCACCATATTTACTTGTGTAAACAAAAATAGGCTCATCTTCATATTTCGCAATCTTATAGTGTTTAAATTCAAGCACTGTCTCTTCCGCCGGTTTTTTGAAAAAATCAAACACTCCAACAATCCCAAATGCCGTGCCAATTACCGCAACCGCAGCCAGAAATGTGATTAATGGCGTGTGTTTACAGCCTGTTTTAACCTGTTTTTCTACTGGTTTTTCTTCTTCCATACTACCCCTATTGTTTTTCACCGCATTCGCTACAAAACTTTGCGTCGGCAGGAATTGTGGCTCCACACTTTGGACAAACTTTTGTATCTTTAAAACCTTCTTTAAGCCCACTAGCTGCCGCTTCATATTTAACCTTAGTACCAGCCGCTTCAGTCTCAGCCTTCATCTTGTTAACGCGCTCAATTTGCTCGCCGTTTTCTTTATAGATCTCTTCCTGCATGTCGAGCATTTTTTTCTGCATCTCTTTTAGAGTTGCCATGTTTTCTTCCATCATTTTTTCTAGTAGTGTCATTACTTCTCCTTTATTTAATTATAGTTTAGTTTTGTTTAACCACAACAGCAAATCTTTCGGTTTTGTCACCTCTTGAACAGGACGGATAGCTCCTATCCGCTACTACATCAACTCCAGAATCCACAATATTCTCCTCTAAAATCCCGTTATTTAGTAATTGTTCCAAAGCCACATCTATTAGTTTTCTATTATCAGCTGTAAAAATCGGGTAATTTCTCGCGCACGGCGAAAAATAGACTTTTAGTTTACTCACATCCGAACCAAAATGCTCTTCTAGAAACTTAACGTAGTTCTCTGGCCCATTCTGTTCGATATTATGCCTACCAGCATGAAGCAACCCTATAATTTTCTGCTCTTCATCATAAAATACCGCGCCAAGGCAGTCTGCCAGTGGTAACAAAATCCCCAAATTACTACACTTCGTTGCTAGACCATCCGAAACTTTAATGTCTTTTTCTGGCTGGTCAATACAGTAGTTTTGTAAATCCTCTTCCGTCACCTCAAAATATTCATTATACGAATCTCTACCATCATAAACCGTACGAATTCTTGCTACTCTCGCCTTAGGAAGTCCAACTAGCTCACCAAGTCTACCTTGATTATCAATAATCCTTTGCTCGTCCCCATCGTCAAAAAACCTCATATCCCCGTCTGCACGAGTAGATATTCCAATCTCGACACCGTTAAAAAGAATTTGCTTATTCATTTTCAAAAATATTGTGGACTCTTTCGCCCTTTTTATATTCTTTTATAAGCTCATCCGGGCCAACACTAGATGTAGCCGCAAGATAATTACCGTCACTATCTGAAACTACTTGGACCCCGCCGCGCACTGGATTACAATAATAAGTTAGTTTTTCGTCAATTTTATGGCTATTATTAATAACCTCTTCGCGTGACAACCCCACTATTTCGCCAATCTTATCGATTAAATCCATTTTCCTCCTTTATTAAATTAATTATAGCATGAAAATAAGCCCCAATTACTGGGGCTTTGGCAATAGATTATTCCTTGATAAAACGAGTGCTGTTAAATTTAAAGAAGTAGAGTTCCCTGATTTCGTCGTCGTTCATGTCGTAGATTCTGTTGATTGCGTTAATCGCGGTAGTGGTCGATCTGTCGAGCCTTTCTTTGTCCTGTTCAACAAATTCTTCCACCGTTCCGGTCTGGCCACGAGCTATCAGCCCCTCAACAAAACTGTTAAGATTATTTGTAGCCCATTCCGAATACTGATCATAAACCAACTGAACCAGCCTCGTCCGCATCTTTGAAACTTCGCTCTCGTGTCTACCAATGGTAAAGGACATCTGGAGCCCCCCTTTTCTTCCAAAATATACTTTAATTATACCACATTTTTAGCAAAAAATCAATGTTTCAAGAACTCTTTAATTCTCTCGATATCTTTAAAATCTTTCGGGCGGCGGGCTTTTTCTTTAAATGCCAAGATGCTTTTTAAAGACTCGCACTGATATCCATCAACCTCGTCAAATTCAATTCTCTCAAATTCGTCCATCACTTGGCAATTCTCGAACGGAGTATAAAAACCCTTGTCGTCAACCGGCGCACTATATAAATCTATCTCCTCCGCTAGCTTCTTAGAAAAGCAAAGATCAAGATCCGCAGTTTTATCTCGTAACCCCCGCATCACCAATGAACCTCCAGATAAAATAATAAATTCAGACTTTGGTAAATTAAGTTCTTCTAGGGCTTTAATATATTCTTCCTTATTCATATCTATATTATACTCCCTAAAACAGGCCAAAATATGTTATTATAAACATAAACGTAATGAAAGGACATACATGGAAAATACTGAGGAAAATGTGGTTACCACAACACCACCAGCACCAATAGAAGTAGAAAACCCAGTTGAAGAAAAGAAGAAAACCGGAAGCGGACCAAAAATAATAGCAATCGTTGCTATTTTATTTGCCTGCGTCGGTATCGGCTTTGGTATCTACGAAATGTTTGAAGCAAATAACGCCAAATCCGAATTAACCGAAAAGGATAAAAAAATCAGTGCACTAAATGCTAGTATCGATACCCTAAATACTAAAATTGAGGAATTAGAAAACGAAAAAACGACCGACGACAAAGATAAAAAAGAAGAAACAGAATACATTGAGATAGAGGAATTTGGTCTTAAAGTTAAAAAGTCAAAAGATTTACCAAATATGGTTGCCTATGCCACAGATGAAAACCATTTCGTCATCAAAGCATCACCTAATGCAGAAGATGATCCATCTGTTTCGGTAGGTTTTATGAAAGTAGATACTTGCAAAGACGAAGAATTAAGTCTTGGTTACGGTCTAAAAATCGAAATAAGTGGTACATGTTTTATAATGGGGGAGACCCTACCTTACGGCATGGATGATGAGTTCCCTATGACTACGTTTCTAAAATACGTCAAAGATAAAAGCATATACTCGGCAATCTAAAAACATATCCCAATAAATATGGTATAATAACAGATATGAATTTAAAGATTGGAATCGTTGGTCTGCCTAATGTCGGCAAATCAACTCTATTTAATGCTTTAACAAACGCTGGCGCTCTCGCCGCCAACTATCCTTTTGCTACCATCGAACCAAACGTCGGTATCGTCCCCGTTCCAGATGAACGCCTTGATGTACTCGCTAAGATGTACGAAACCGATAAAGTCATTCCGGCAACTGTTGAATTCGTTGATATCGCTGGCCTCGTTGCTGGGGCTTCTAAAGGTGAAGGTCTTGGCAATAAATTCCTCGCTCATATCCGCGAATGCCAAGCCATTTGCCACGTCGTCCGAGCTTTCGTCAACAACGACATCGTCCGCGCCGACAATAAAATCGAAGAAGACATCGTCGCTCAAGCTAAAGAAGATATTGATATCATTAATCTCGAACTCCTGCTTGCCGACGAAGAAACCAAAGAGAAAATCGCCGCCAAGCGCAAAAAAGATCCATCCGACGAAAACGTTCCCTATCTTACAGATAAACCAGTTATTTATATGTTTAACGTGGATGAATCCGGCCTTACGGACCAAGACTTGCAAAACAAACTAAAAGCCCTTGTAGCTCCAGCCGAATCTATTTTCGTAAATGCCAAGCTTGAAGAAGAAATGTCTGGCATGAATCGTGATGAAAGAAAAGAGTTTTTGGAGAGCTATGGCGTAAAAGAAGACGCTCTCGGCGAACTAATTAAAGCTGCTTATAAAACTCTCGGTCTCCAATCCTTCCTTACTGCCGGTAAAAAAGAATGTCGTGCCTGGACTATTAAGCAAGGCGCCACCGCTCCAGAAGCTGCCGGCACCATCCATACAGATTTCGAACGCGGTTTTATCGCCGCCCAAATCTGTAATTACGACGATTTAAAACGTCTCGGCTCCGAGAAAGCTGTCAAAGAAGCTGGTCTGCTACGTACCGAAGGCAAAACCTACGTCATGAAAGACGGCGACGTCGTAGAATTCCGCTTCAACGTATAGAGTTATAACTCTTTTACGCTGGAAATCTCGTCAACGCCGATTTCAGAACTCGAAGTCTCAATACCAGTTGCAGTGATAGTCACAATACCACCATTGCTTCCTTCTCTACCCCACTCGCTCGTGCCAGATGCCAAGATAAAGTAACCGTCTTCATAGAATTTCATTTCTACATCATCAAGCGTAATCTCAGCCGTAGTATTCGTTACAAAGAAGAATGGCACAGTTTGATATTGTTCGGAGTCAGAAAGCACTGTAAATGTAGAATCTTGAGCTGTAAACGAGCCAACTCCCACCGACGCATCGCCGGACATCGACTGATAAATCATCACCGCTGCATTATCTACATTATTGCGATTTCCGATACCATTAGTAGAAAACTCACAGTCATTAATCGTAATTGAATTCTTCCCCTCTACTACAGCAATTTGAGCGCCCGTAGAAGTTCCAGTCGAATTTGAGACTCTTATATCACCAGTCGAATAAATCAGAGGAGAACCAGCACCAGCAGTAGAAAGCTCCATACCGGTTGCTATTACCGTACCAGAACCACGATCGGTTGCGAGTGCCGCCGATGAGCCACCCTGAGTCGAAATCGAAGTTTTACTAGATTTAATCGTGCCACCATAAGTCGCATGGAGTCCTCTTGAGCCATCTTTGGTTGTTTTAATTGTCGAATTATCAATTGTTACCGTACCGCTATTTGTGGCCACTACAGCATTTGCACCAGAAACCGACGTATTAATCAAAGCTCCATCAATCGTAGCAGAGGATCCTTCGCCCACCACCACAATAGCCGAATTAATACCATAAAAGCTATAATTATCACCCCGACCTTGAAAATCAGCGCTACCAGATTTGTTAATTACAACTCCACCATTAATCGTGAGTTTACCACCATTAATTACTAAAAACACCGCCTGGCTATCTGTTGTCGATTCATAAGTACCAGAATTAATCGTAGCCTCAATACCGTCCACCACATAAGCACCATTATAAGTAATTGTTTTTCCATCAATCGTTGCGGTAACAGTCTTACTAGAAAGTTCGGTATTTGTAGTATCGTCATTATTGTCATCATCAACAATCGAACTACCACCACCGTCGTTACTGCCACTATCATCACCCTTCTTCCCCATATTAAGAGTCATTGTGACCGCAATTACAGCAACAAGAATTACAAGAAGTAGCGCACCGCTAATAGCTAGTGTTTTGTTATTAGTTTTTTTATCATCCTCCGGTATGATTTCATCATTTTCTGGTAGTGTTGGTGTCTCATTTAGTTCAGGTGTGTCATTATTCATACTATTATTATATAACGCCAACCTAAAATAACCTTAAATTATTTCAAACCAATCTTTCACCTTAAAATCTACCCCAGTTACATCCGCCACTGCAATTGCCGGTTGTAGACTCTGGTATTTTGGATAATATTTCAAAAACGTTTCCACGCCAAGCTTCATTTTATTGATTTTTTCTGCTGTTATAGCAGCTATACCACCACCAAAATCATCATTTTTTCGGTATTTCACTTCCGTAAAACAGATCTTTTCGTTGTAGACGGAAATAATATCAATCTCGCACCACTTAGTTTTAAAATTACGTCCGATAATCCTGTGCCCATTTTTTACTAAATACTCCACCGCCGCATCCTCGCCATGATTCCCCACCGTCGTAGTATTTTTCTTAATTTCGTTTTCTCTAGTAAAACCCGAGATACTCTTACACGGTTCAAAGCTTAACCTATGCTCAGGCGTTAAACCAAGGCTATTAATCGCATCAATATGTGCTTTCGTTCCGTAACCCATGTGTTTCTCAAATCCATAACCAGGATATTTTGCGCCAAGCTCAATCATATAATTATCTCTCGCCACTTTTGCAATAATTGATGCGGCCGATATTTCTTTAATTAAAGCATCGCCCTTTATAAGTGTTGTTGTGATCTTTCCAAGCTGCGTACCCGCCAAAAAGTTTATATTGCCATCAATTATAACCTTTGTACATTTAATCTGATTTCCTTGCATGTCTTGAAGCGCCCTTCTAGTTGCAAGTTTTAGAGCCGGCACCATGCCAAGCTCATCCAGCTCGAACGGCGATACAAATCCAAGCCCAGTCGCTACAGATTCATTTAATATTATTTCACTAAGCTTCGCGCGCTTTTTAAATGTCAATTTCTTAGAATCATTCAATTCGTTCACCCACTCTGGTAAAACTTCTGGTAAAATCACCGCGCCAACAACAAGCGGACCCGCTAGGGGTCCGCGTCCAACTTCATCTATACCGAGAATTGCCATTAGGCTTCGGTTTTCTCTTTAGTTTCCTTTTCGACAGGAGCTTCAGCAACTTCTTCTTTTGCTTCTTCAACAGGAGCTTCTACAACTTCAACTTCTGGAACGGTTACATCGTTTACTGATGCACGGTCGAAATCCTTTGCAGAAAGACGTGCAGATTTACCAGAACGAGCACGTAGGTAGCTAAGATTATTGCGGCGAACCTTAGAGCGCTTCGTAACCTCAATCTTTTCTACAAGTGGTGAGTGGATAAGATAAGATTTCTCAACACCAACACCAGAGGTAACCTTGCGGACGACAATACGAGCAGTATGAGACTCTTTGCGATCAACACGAATCACTACACCTTCAAAAGTCTGCAAACGGAACTTATTGCCTTCCTTAATCTTTTGGGTGACTTTTACGGTATCACCAGAACGAACATCAACAACAGCCTTCTTCTTTTGGGCGTCACCGATTTGCTTTAGAATAGAAAAACTCATATTTAAACCTTTATATTAGACAATTACCTGTTATTTTAACACACTTGTTTTATTTTTTCAAGGCCAATTTGATTCTTTCCTCAGTTGGAAGGGCCTTATCAATCTTTTCGAGTGCTAGCGATGCTTCTTTTAATGAGAACCCAAGCGCCATCAAAGCATCTAGAGCCTCGTCATTCATTTCTTCAGCAGTATTATACTTAGTTGCAGTCGCTCCATAGTGCGACGGAATACCTACCTTGTCACGAAGATCCACGATTACCCTCTCTGCTGACTTCTTACCAACTCCAGACGCTTTAGAAATAAACGCAGCATCAGCATTTGCAATTGCGTTTCTCACTTCCTCTGGTTCCGCGAGAGACAAAATCGCAATCCCCGCTTTCGGACCCACCCCCTGCACTGATATCAAAAGTTCAAATAGCTTTTTAGCCATTAAACTAGAAAACCCATATAATTCTTCTGCATTTTCTCTAATCGAATGGTATGTAAAGAACTTTCTTTCTTCATCAAGAAGCGCCGCATCAAAATCAAGAGTCGGCACAGTTATTTCATATCCAACACCAGCCACATCAATAATTAGTGAATTTCCAAATTTTTCTGTAACTTTACCTCTAATATGCGCAATCATATATATATTATACCATCCCATTTAGAGAGTGCGTGATAGCCGCCGCCAAGGCATCTGCCGCATCGTCTGGCTTTGGCTTATCTTTAAGCCCTAAATGTACCCGCACCATTTCCTGTATTTGACCTTTTTTTGCCGAGCCATACCCAGTCAAAGTCTTCTTAATTTCGTTCGGTGTATATTCAAAAACTGGAATCCCTTTTTGTTCTGCTACAAGTAGTACCAACCCCCTAGCCTCTGCTACGGCAATACCGGTCGTAACGTTTTTTGAAAAGAACAGTTTTTCTACCGACACCACGTCCGGTTTAGTAGTATCAAACACTTCTTGTAGGGATTCATATAATTCCTTTAGTCTAGACGGCAGTGGCGCGCGAATTTTAGTCGTAATCACACCAAAATCTAGAGCCTTCGCGTCAGAGCGCGATTTAGTTTCGATTAATCCAAACCCACAAATGCCAATACCAGGATCAATCCCTAAAATTTTCATTTCACGTACCTAATTAAAGTCTCGCGAAGATCTTTTGCTGGAATCACAAACTTATCATGTACTGTAGCAGGCCCTATTGCATGTAAAAATCCAAGTTTCTTAGCTTCTGCAATTCTCTGGTCTGCTCTAAAAGCTGAACGAATCTCACCACCTAGCCCCACTTCGCCAAACACTACATATTCTTCACCAAGTTTTCTACCAGCCACTGCCGAAGCAATTGCCATACATACTGCAAGATCCGCCGCCGAATCATTAATTTTCATCCCACCTACCACATTTATAAATATATCTTTGTCAGATAATTTAAGCTTGGTGCGTCTTTCAATCACTGCAATAAGTAAATTCAAACGATTAATATCAAAACCCGAAGCCGTACGTTTTGGATAACCAAAATTAGATGGCGTCGCTAAGGCCTGTATTTCAACTAAAATCGGGCGATTCCCCTCCAAAGTTGCGAGAATAATTGAACCATCCGTATTCGTGCGCTCAGCAAGAAGTGCCGCCGACGGATTTTGTACTTCCTTAAGCCCCGTTTCGCCCATTTCGAAAATTGCTACTTCATTGGTTGATCCAAAACGGTTTTTTACCGCTCTCACGGTCTTAAATCCACCATAACGGTCACCCTCAAAGTTTAATACCACATCCACTAAGTGTTCCAAAACTTTCGGCCCCGCAAGTGTACCTTCTTTTGTCACATGTCCAACGATAATCACAGCTGTATCGGTCGCCTTAGCCGCCCTAATAATCAAATTACCACAATTCGTTACTTGTGACACAGTTCCCGGTGCCGACGAAATCTCATCCATCGCGAGTGTCTGAATCGAATCCACAATCACTAAATCAAATTCGCCAGTTTCGATGGTTTTAGCAATGTCATTACCAGAAGTCGAAGTTGCAAAATTAAGCCTATCTGAATTTGCGCCTAGTCTCACTGCACGAAGTTTTACTTGCCCAGCTGATTCCTCGCCCGAAATATATAAAACATCATGTTTTTTTGCGACTTCCGCACATATTTGCATTAGAATTGTTGATTTACCAATACCCGGCTGGCCCGCAAGGAGCGACACCGAGCCCATCAAAATCCCACCACCTAGAACCGTATTAAGGTCTGGGAATTCCGTTAAGAGTCTCGCCTTTTTATCAGATGGCTCAACGGTTTTTAACTTAACAAAGTTCAGTTTTTTACCAGTTTGTTTACCCTTTTCTATAGCAGATTTTTTGCTAGATTCTGGTTCTACCACCTGCTCAACCAAAGAATTCCATGCCGAACAGTTATTACACTGTCCAACCCACTTGTTATAAGCCGCACCACACTGCTGACAAACAAATTGACTCCTGAGTTTCATATCTATGATTATAGCATACTAGTATCTTGGGGCAATTTCGTGGGCATAAACAGCCGTAAGGTTTTTATGCTCATTGTCCGGATCGGACTTTGCACGGCCCCAAAGTATTGTCGAAATGTCATAGTTTACGATTTCTGCTGGAACCTTTGAGTTCACACCAGTTGCCGCACCATAAGTGCGATTAAGAAGTAGTTTATTTGTAATAATCGCACCATTAATTGTAAGCTGATGTGAATTTGCCTCACTATTGATATCGCTAGAATAACAAGTATTAAGATCGTTTTCAGCAATCAGGATTGCATTAACCGTACTCACACCACAACCAATCGTAATATTGTTACCATAAATTATAACCTTCGGAATTTTACCCATATCATTGTATGAAGAAACTGTCTGATAAGTAATGTTACCGTTAATCACGACATCACCCTTCGCATTAATAATGTGAGTTTTACCAGTGTTCGCAACGCTCGTATTAATTGTCATACTCGAACTTGAATTATAGCGAATGATATCTTTGCCACCAGAGTTTTCAAGTGCAATAGTTGCTGGTGCAGTATATGTATAAACTTTGCTGTCTTCATTTGGCAAAGTACTGACCAGTGATTCTTTATTTGAAACCACCGCCGAAATACCAGAATTGCCAGTAGCCTGAGCATTACTACAAATACCAGTAGCAGCCGATCTTGAGTAATTCGCAAAGCTAAGTGGCACGCGGTTATTACAATAGTTTGCACTGCTACCCTCAAAACTACCACCACCAGCAGCGTTTGAAGCAAGACCGGTTGATGCGCCCGATGCTAATCCCATCGTCACGCCTAATGACACAACGCTTTGTTCTGCCCATGAGCTAAATACAATCACACCACCAAGATCTGCGACTCCGCGTAAATTATTCTTTGTAGTAACAGAAGTTTTAATTATGCCAC
The DNA here is from genome assembly GCA_964499905.1 of uncultured Candidatus Saccharibacteria bacterium. Classification (GTDB taxonomy): domain Bacteria; phylum Patescibacteriota; class Saccharimonadia; order Saccharimonadales; family Saccharimonadaceae; genus Nanosyncoccus. The sequence goes on from CAZCPT010000020.1 coordinate 11,781, forward strand.
CAGAATATACGCTACCGCCCCAGACCTCAAACAATGGTTTCTTTGCAATTGTGAAACAACGAGATCTAGAAATACGCCAAGTGTTGCTACCGTCTGTGCTATCCCAGTTCGTTGCAGCGCCACTCGATGCTGGGAAGCTAGCCACCGCTACACAAAGCTGAGTTCCGGCCTCAACATCTGGTACCTGCATTGTAAGTTGTAACTTATGCTGTGAACCAGTTAAATTACCGGTTGAGTTTAGATCCTCAGTCTTCTCATTTGCAAACTTACATGTCGTACCGTTGCTTGCTGCACCAATAAAGTAGTTACAAACATCTGCCGTTCTGCCACTACCCCACGAATTATTCTGTGGCTTTTCGGTACCTAGATAAATCACAATCTTAGACACCGCATCACGCATGATAGTTGCATATTTCTGTTCTTCCGAACCATCGGTAGTTTTATTATTCTTCTTTGGAATAACATCAATTTCGTACTTAATATCTTTTTCCTCACCAGCATAAATAGTATCGTCATCATCGTCTTCAACTTTTAGGTCAGTATCAAAGTTATACGGTACGTAGGCATTGGCCTTGCTGCTTTTATCAGTTGTATAAGTGTTTGCTACGTTATTATTACTGCCGTCTGCCGTAAATGTAACTTGAGAAACCGTAGTCTTTGTACGAGTGTTTAAATTAGTAATGGCAGTTTCAGAAAGATTACGACCAACTTCATTAACTCTTACTAAATGCGTATTTACATAAGCTTTCTTTTCTGTCTGTCCATTGCTGTGAATAAAGTTTTCTGAGTAGGCAGTAATGAAACCTCCGGTATCGCTTCTTACGGTATATGAGTTATTCCAGTTACCATAAGATGAACCCTTATAAGCATTAAACATGTTCCCAAGTGTACTTGCTGTATTTACACCACTGGTTGGATAAACAGTACCAGTACCGTTTAATCTGAACTTCTGTGGATATACATAATATGTGTATTGCAAAACTGGATTGTATGTTGAGCGATAGCTGAGTGTTTGACCCGGTTTTGCATAAACAGTCTTTCGATATTTACGGTCAGTCGTTGCACCATTAGGGTTTTTTACGCGCATATCAAGATATGCATCACTATATTCATCGTCTTCCATTGTATCAGGAGGAGAAGGTGGATCAGGTGGCTGTGCATTGCCCAGTGCTGATGCGCAAGCCTTTATCGAAACATTGCTTGCTACATTAACTACGTCGTTCGTCGGTTTAAAGGTTAGGGTTTCACACACCACTTGACCAGGCATCAAAGTAAGCGTTTCTTGGTGTTCCAGTATTGCAGTATTATTTGAAACACTTGAGAATGTTTCTGTGACATTATTCTTAATCGTTGTTGCAGACACCGTAGAATAGTTCGAAGTTCTTGTAATAGTATATGTAGTACTACCAATACCAGAAGTTCTTCTTAGATAATGCTTAAATGTAATACTACATCCCGCTGTCGTACATCCACTGATATTATGAATTTTATTTGTTGTGGTATTTACCCAACCACTAGACGTCGAACCAACATCTGATTTACCTTGGAAAGTCGAAGGATTTGCATGTGCACATGCTTTCGCGGTTGCTGTAGTCGTGTTTGATTTAGAGCCAAATGGATAGAATGTTATATAATAGCACACTGTTTGTCCAGGAAGCAATGTTTCTGTAATCGAGTTTAGATACGAACCGCCACTATAGATTTTAATTATAGTACCACTTGAACTCATCGCATAAGGACTCGCCGGATTCACATATTGCGATGAACCAGAACCACCATTTTGCGAACGGTAAACAACATAGTTCATTGCCGCATCCCCAACCACATTCTTCGCCGCAATATCAAACGTCGCCGTACAACCAGCATTCGCACAGTTAATATCTAATGTTTGAGAAGTATCTGTCTCCACATAACCAGTGCTCCTACTATTCGTACCCGACGTGCTATTTCCTTCAAATACTCTCGCGCGCGCCGCAAACTCATGTCGCTCATAGACCGCGTAAATAGTCGTATTGCTATTTAATGGGTTCACGGTATAAGTCATACCAGTATTTGCAGTACGTCCGCCAGTCGCGCTAGTCCCCCACCACTTTTTAGTATAGCCAGTTAAATAGTCGGCTGTTAATGATGCTGAATTACCAGCAACAACGGTAGTAGTTTTATCCGCCATCAAATGCGATAATGAATTTCCATTCGAATCAACGGCTTTCATAGTAAGTGTCTTATAATCTAGCTGATATACTGCATAAATGGTTGTATCACTCGTGAGAGATCCTACTGTATAAGTTCTACTAGTATCATTCCACCAGCTACCACTCCAGGTACTAGTACCCCATTTTACCTTTATATAATGATAACCAGACAAATCATTTGCAGTCAGAGAAGCCGATGAGCCAGAGTTTACTTCAACTTGTTTATCCGCCATATAACTAGACAACGAACTACCGTTCGTATCTATTGCCTTCATAATCAATTTTTTCTTCTGTGGCTTTGGAATAGCTACAGTAATATCTGCATCCTGTTGGCTACAAGAAGAAGGGTTTGTTGCATTACAACGGTTAATGCCAATTCTTCTATAATAGTAATAATAGTTGCTATCACTAGAAGGCGTCACGCCACTCTTAAATCTAGAAAGATTGATGCTCACGCTAGTTTTACCTGGAGAACCCCAGCTACCACCACCCACATAACCACCAGCACCGATTGAGCTGTTGTCATTATATGCATAAACATTGGTGGCAGCATCAGAATGACCCGATGTACACATTCTAAAGAAGTAGCCAGTTGCCGACGTTGCTGATTCGCTGGCATAAATATAAGTGCTAGTACCAGACGAGGAGCCCATCCACATTGCGCACCCATAGCTTCCGTCCCAAGGACGAGTTTTCCAACAAGCCCATTGTACGGATTCAATATCCGCACGCCCACCACTACTGTTAACGCAGGAATACCAATCACTGGAATAGTACTCGTAAGCTTTTGCTTCACCATGAATAGCTAAAGATGTAAATGTAGCACCAAAAATAACTAACACTAGCGCTATCAACTTATTCTTAAATAATCTCATCCTTCCCCCTTCCCTTGGCTAGAGTCAATACCCATAGCAAGTTCTCTTTCTGTTTTAATTGCCGTATATTGTTGGATTAAATCTTCTCTATTTAATTTGTAAGCCATTACTAGCACTGTATCTACAGACGAAAGTGATTTAAAAAAGTTATCAGCCTCAATTGCATCAGCTAACATCTCTTGGTTAAACTCTTCAGAAGTATCTAATTCGGCAATTTTATAATCACGCATTATCTTCAAACCATGCGCAGAATTATCATCATTTACCGCCAAAATAAATTGATCGTAAATTCCTCTAATATCGCTTACACTATTTGTACTACCATGTGACTCAATAAACGCCTCAGCAGTTTTATAATACTCGTAACAAATCCCGGTACAATTTCCTTCGCCATATTTCATTGTTTCGGCGCTAACCGTATAACTATCTTTTACGCAATGAACAGCGTCGGTTACTTGCCAATAATCAGCACAAGCAAAGGTCTGTTCTTCGCCTTCGCCGCCTTCATCACCACCTTTATCTTTATTAACAAGAACAAGAATATTTGTTACTGTCAGCCCGACAATAAGAAAACAGAGAATACCAAGCAAAACCCCCAGGCGTCTTGTGTTTTCTTTACCACGCGGAACAGCTGTGTTATTACCTTCCACCATACTAAAATCTTAGCATAAACACTAAGACTTTTCAATGTTTTTTCTAAGCCAACCATCTGCCGGACCGGCAGTCATTAGAAGAATTAAATAACCGTCATCACGATATTTCAAAATCTTTTCAAATAATTCATCATTTAGCTCTGCTGGCTCTGCAATTTCTTTATTACTAAGTCCCGCGATTAATTCCTCTGGGCTAATAATCTCTAAATCTGGATCTTCGCGTGTAAGATATGTTGGAATCCAAAAGATTTTCGTTGCGCCGATAAAAGCATCAATGTAACCATCTCTCACTTCGTGTTGACGAGTGTTTTGGTGTGGTTGATAAACTACCACGATTCCTTTTTTGCCACGAATCTTCGCTTCGTCTTTTGCTACGTCCATCGTTGCCGTAATTTCTTCCGGATGGTGAGCATAATCAGTATAAATTCCTTCAGTCAATCTTTCAAAACGCCTACTCACACCAGGGAATTCGTCAAGTACCGCCTTGACTTTTTCCGGCTCAATTTCCGGCGCCATGTTTAAAATCGCCGTCATCGCGAGTTCTGCATCACGCCTTCTCGCTGCACCAGCTAACTTAAAATCAACATCACCATTAATCTCGTCAATCACATTCTCGCACTGCGCTTTAAACTGTGCAAAGGCTTCTTGGTAATCCTCTCTCGTTGGATAAATATCCGGGTGGTCATAAGTTACACTAGGAAATACTGCAAGCCACGGATGAAACATTAAGAAATTACGATCATATTCATCCGCTTCATAAATAAAGAACTTATCACCCGGTTTATAACTACCGCTTGGTGCAAATCCTAAAGTTGTTCCCACAATATAAGCCGCTGGAATCCCGAGTTTAATAGATGCAAAAGTAATCATAGACGTAGTAGTAGTTTTTCCGTGCGTACCAGCTACTGCCACCATTTTTAAGTTTAGTTCACGCACTAAGTACTCTGTTAACTCATCACGTTTAGTTACTTTTATCCCGGATTCTCTAGCAAGTGTTAGTTCCGGATGGTCTTGCGGTAATGCCGAGGTATGTACAAACCAGTCTACACCTTCACTAATTTTTTTCTTCAAAAATTCCCCGTCTTGTTCGCCGATTTTTACTTCAATACCGGCGGCCCTAAGTTCCGGCAGAATCATACCTTCATTTTTATCCGAACCACAAACTTCAAAACCGGCATGTTTTGCCATCAAAGCCAGCGGCCCCATCCCTGTTCCAGAGATACCAGAAATATAGATTTTCATGTTATAATTATACA
>CAZCPT010000021.1:0-14619 GCA_964499905.1 uncultured Candidatus Saccharibacteria bacterium
AGAAATCGATGGTAAAAAGAAATTTATTTGTACCGTTTCAAAGCCGGATGGTTCAGAAGAAAAAGTGAACAAGACTTGGGATTCACTTGATGTAGCCTTTAAAGAGGCAAAAGGCATCTTTGAAAAAGAAGGTTTTATTAATGAATCACATCCACTTGATGGTATTTTAGTTCGTAATGTGGCAGCTGGTTCTTATTTTTCAAAACATCACATTGTGACTGAAGAGACTTTTGAAGAACTTAAGAAGCTCGAGGTGACTTATCCGCTCCACGTGCCAGGCACGATTCGTGGCATGAAGAATGCACAAACTGCATTCCCGGGTGTACCAGTAATGACGATGAGTGACTCTGAGGCTCTTGTTAAAGATTCTAGAAAAGATATGCGTTACGCTTTGCCAGAAGAGATTCTTAAAGAGTTTGATCTCTCACGTTGGGGTGCACATGGCGCATCTTATGGTTATGTAATGGGTAAGATTAAAGAGCTTGGCATTCTTGAAAAGAAGATGATTATTTGCCACCTTGGTTCTGGTTGTTCAATTACGGCATTTATAGATGGCGAGCCAGCTTACACCTCAATGGGCGAAACACCGCTAGAAGGTTTGATGTCTTCTACTCGTACTGGTTCGATTGACCCAACGATCGGCGCACTGCTTGGCGATAAATATGGTGTAGCTGAAGCGGTGAAAATTATGAACAAGGCTTCTGGTCTTGTGGCTCTAGCTGGTTCTTCGGATATGCGTGAGATTATTTCTGGCCTTGAAGATGGTGAAGAAAAAGCGACTGAAGCTTATAATATGTTTATTGATGGTGTGGCCGGTAAAATTGGTGAATTTGCCGCTAAAATGGGCGGTGTTGATGCAATTGTCTTTACTGCTACGATTGGCGAGCGTTCGATTCCAGTACGTAACTCAATTATTTCAAAGCTTGAATTTGCTGGTTTTAAGATTAAACAAGATGCTAAACTTGATAAATCTAAGGGTTATGTAAACGTGGCCGAAGAAGAATCAAAGCCAATTTATGTAATCCCAACCAACGAAGCTGCCTATATGATTAAGAAGGCTAGCGAACTGATTGATGCAGTAAAATAACATGGCTTTCAAAAACGACCAAGTAAGTTATGAAGAAACCGAAAAAATCCTAGAGCTTGCCAAAAAGAGCTTAGCAAGCCCGGGTGATTTTGTGGAACTTGGTTGTTATAAAGGTGATACATCGCTACTTCTTGCGGAAGTTTTAAAAGATACAGACCATATATTATATATATACGATTCTTTTGAGGGTTTACCGGAAAAAAGCGAAGAAGACTCTTCGACGCTTGGTGAGAATTTTAAGGGCGGGGAATTATATGTAACAAAACGCGAAGTAAAAGAAAGATTCTTAAGGGCGGGGCTGAAAGTACCAGTAATTAAAAAAGCTTGGTTTAATGAACTTACTGATGCGGATTTACCGGATAGAATTAGTTTCTCGTTTTTAGACGGAGATTTTTACGAATCGATTCGGGATTCCTTGAAACTAATTGAAAATAAGACAGACGGCATTATTATCGTGCATGATTACCTAAACCCAGCACTACCCGGTGTAAAAAAAGCGGTAGATGAATGGCTGGCAAAAAGAAACATAAAAACTAAAACATATAAAAGCATGATTATTATTAATGATTAGGTCAGGGATAAACAAAAAGAGATTACAAAACCGCAGATTTCAAAAGACCGAGGAGAAAATACTCCAAGTTTATTTTGAAGCGAAACAAGATATTAGCGTAAAGAAACTTGCAAGGGAAGTAGGTGTTGCAAGATCTACGGTTTATCTACACCACAAATCGCTAAACAGGATTTCGGCAGATTATCGGCGCTATATATTATATATGTATAATGATTTGGTGAAGAAACTGGAGAAAAAGGGAATCACGGCAGACGGTTTAATTAATAGAACGCTGCTTTTTATTTTGCAAAATAAGAAGTGTTTTCGAATTGTTATTAAAACGAGCGGGAGCGAAGTCTTTAAAGTGATGATAATGAGACTAGAAAACACCCTCGGCAAGAGAATGAGATTACCGAAGAATGGCGACAGAATATATAATATATATGCGTGTGAAATAAGTGGGTTAATTGAAATGTGGGCAAAAGGTGAGTTCAAGAAGGAAGAAATTGGTAAACTATACGACGATATTATGAGTTTAACAGAGACTGCCAGAGTGAGACTGGCGCCAATTATGTGAATTAGCACTCTTTACTTGCAAGTGCTAATTATTGTGCTATAATGGGGGCAGAAAAAGGAGATAATAGGCATGAAACCATTAAAAGACAGAATCGTAGCTGTGGTAGAAAAGCCACTTGAGAAGACCAAATCTGGCATCTTACTTGGTGAAGCAAAAGAAAAACCAGCATATGCGGTGGTTGAGTCAGTTGGCCCAGAAGTTAAAGAAGTGAAAAAGGGCGACAAGATTGTTTATAAAGAGTATTCAACTACTGAAATTAAAATGGACGAGAAGGACTACATCATCTTAAAAGAAGAGGATGTGCTGGCCACGTTGTAGAAAAAAGGAGAAAAAATGGCAAAGAAAATCTATTATGAAGCAGATGCGCGTGAAAAGGTGCTTTCTGGCGCAAAGCAATTATATGACGCCGTTAAGGTAACTTTTGGACCAAAAGGCAAGAACGTTATTATTGAGAAAGAATATGGCGCACCGGTAATTACGCATGATGGTGTGACGGTGGCAGAGGCTGTGGAGCTCCCAAATAAGGATGAGAGGCTCGGTGAAGCGGTAGGCGCTAAGCTTATTAAAACTGCTGCACAAAAGCTTAATAAAGTTGCTGGTGACGGTACAACTACTGTGACAGTATTAACTTATAACATCTTAAATGAAGCAAATAAATTGATTGCTGCTGGTATGAACCCAATGGAACTTCGCCGTGGCATCGAAAAGGCTGGCGCTGAGATTGTGGCCGGTATTGAAAAGTCTGCAGAAAAGATTGAAGGTGACTCAAAGAAGGTAGCGGAGGTTGCGACGATTTCAGCCGGTGATGAAACAATCGGTAAACTAATTGCTGAAGTGATTTCAAAGATTGGCAAAGACGGCGTGGTGACAGTTGAGGCCGGCCAAGGCTTAGAGATGGAGCAGGAAATTGTAGAAGGCTTTAGCTACGACAAGGGCTATGCGTCAGCTTTCTTTGTAACTGATGTTAATCGTCAAGAAGCTGTTTTTGACAAGCCGTTAGTACTTGTAACTGATAAGAAAATATCGGCAGCTAATGATATTTTGCCACTGCTTGAAAAGTGTGCACAATCTGGCCGCAAGGATCTTGTGATTATTGCTGAGGAAGTAACTGGTGAAGCATTGTCGCTTCTTGTTCTTAATAAGCTCAAAGGTGTGTTTAATTCGCTAGTTCTAAAAGCTCCTTCATTTGGTGACAGACGTAAGGAAATCATGGAAGACATCGCAATTCTTACGGATGCAACGATGGTTTCAGCGGACAAGGGTTTGAAGCTTGAAGAAGCCGGGATGGAAGTACTTGGTTCAGCTGCTAAAGTTATTGCCACAAAGGATGAAACAACTATTATTAAGGGTGCAGGTAGCGCTAAAGCGGTGGCTGAAAGAATTAAACTAATTCATGCGCAAGCCGAGATGGCGCGATCTGACTACGAGCGTGAAGAGTTTGAAAAACGTGCAGCAGCACTTTCTGGTAAGGTAGCCGTAATTAAAGTTGGTGGTGCAACTGAAACCGAAATTGATGAAAAGAAATTCCGTGTGGATGATGCAGTGGCGGCAACTAAAGCGGCACTAGCAGAGGGAATTGTGACTGGTGGCGGTGTAACGCTCGTGAACCTTGCAGCAAAGCTTTCAGAAAGTGATGCTGGTCACAAGATTGTAAAGAACGCTCTTAAGACTCCATTTATCCATATCACGGAAAATGCTGGTCTTAATGCACAGGCGCTTCTAGCTGAAGTAGAACGCTCTAATAAAGAAGGCTATGGCGTAAACGTGATGGCACCAGAAAAAGGTTTAATTGATCTTAAGAAGGCCGGCGTGATTGATCCAGCCAAGGTAACGAAGGAAGCAGTAAAGAACGCAACTTCAATTGCCGCAACAGCAATTACGATGGGCGCTCTTATCGTAGAAATCCCAGAAGAAAAACCAGCCGCACCAGACATGGGCGGGATGTATTAAAAAATAGCCCCTTTCGGGGGCTATTTTTTTATTTCAATTACATTTTATCGATTGACTCAACGAGGTAGAGAAGAGCTTCGGCGCGCTCGGTGTCATCACCGATTTCTTTAGCAGCGCGGTAGGCTGGTTCTAATACAGTGTAATCATGAAGATCGTCAAAGATGTTGCGATAGAAATTGAATTTTTGAGATGCATTCATGTTGAGATGGTCAACTAATGGAATCAGATCGCGAAGAGCAGCTTGCTTAACTTGGCGAGTATCAAGACCCATGGCTGGAGCGACAGGGAGAGGCTCAAAGGCTGGCATGACCGGCTCTGGGGCTGGTGGCATGACTGGGGCAGGAGCTGGCTCAAAGGCTGGCTCTGGGGCAGGGACTTCGAGATTTGGAATCGTAATCTCGTCGATTGGGGCAATCGGCTCTGGGGCAGGAGCAACTACACCAACGGTTGGTGCTGGTTCTGGTTCTGGTGCCGGGAATGGGCCAATCGCTTCGGCGAGTTCGCCAGTATCACCTTCTGGTACAGAAGAAGGAGCTGCGACCGGGTCAGAGAAAACCGGGTCGGTATTAGTAGTATTTGCGATGTCGTCGATTGCTTTTTGTAGATCGTTGTCTACAGTTTGATTTTGGTCCATTTTGCCCACCTTTTAATATTAAACTTACGCTTATTTTATCATAGTTATTTTATATACGCAAGAAATTTACGATTTTATCTAGAAAGTCTGGTTTGATTTCTTCCATCGGTAGGTGATTGCCAAGCATGTCGACAATCTCTTCGCCGCTGCCTTTAGGAAAATATACTTTTACGGAGATACCAAAACGTTTTTGTGGTATAAGGACGGCAGAATAATGCTTATCTTCTTTAACAATTCCAAAGGCGCGAAATTCTTCGTATGGATGTTTGCGACCTTCTTCAGTTAAGCCTTCATTGTCTAGAGTATATTTGATTTTACGTGGCGGACGGAAAGAGAAGACCAGAATAGTAATAACACTAACAATAATAAGAGCGAGAAAAGTCCAGCCACTAAAGAAGATAGCAAGTGCGGAGAGGGCAGCAGCGATAACAAAAAGACCTAAATACCAAAGAGTATTGTGATCTTTTGAAATATATTCTTCTGCCTCCCAAGAAACAGGCTGTAACTGTTTAACCATAAGATGATTATATCATGTTTAGCAAAAAAGTACCAAATGTGATAAAATAATCTGTACGGAGGGTTACCCAAGTGGCTGAAGGGGACGGTTTGCTAAATCGTTAGGCTGGGGCGACCTGGCGCGGGAGTTCGAATCTCCCACCCTCCGCCATTTTTTATTTGATGATAAATACTGAGGTGTAATAACGGTGAGGAACGTGGTTTTTAAAGAAACTTTCCATGGTGTCGGTAAAATCTTCTCCACCGTCGTAAACATTTAAAAAGCGGTATTCTTTGCCTTTTTTAATGAAAGCAATAAAGTGGCGGGTATTACCTTCTTTATAACGGAGAATGCCGGCACGACTGCTACAAGATGCTTTAAATGCTTCTTCGCGGCCAGTAAACTCTTCCATAGCCGGGAGACATTTTTTTAGATATGAACGCATAACATTCATAGTAGTAGGTCCTGGAACGCGAACGATGAACATGTGGTCCATCTCTTTTAAAATGGTGTGGAAGTCGGTTTTATCACCGAGGTAATGACGGATATTATAGACGGCAGCGGGGCCACAACAATTAAGACAGGCGCGGATAGTACGGTATTTAAACCTTTTTACAAGGTTCTGATCGATTAAATAGCCATCTTTAGAAAACCCATCCATTTTTATGGATTAATTGTATCAAATAAAAAGTTTTTTGTCGCTCTACTTGGCAAGTAATAACATATGTGGTATAATAAGGGCATGAAAAACGTTGTTAAGGTTTTATTATCATTTGTAATTTGTATATTTGTGGCGCTCACCGGTCTTTCTGGTGTGGCTTCTGCTTCTACTATGACTTCGCTTCGTGAAGGTGCTGAAGCCGCTCGTTGTGATGGCTGCCCTAGCGAACTGTTCGGTGATTCCGGCGTATTCAAACAAGTTACTAACACGATTCTTTATATCGTAGGTATCATTGCTGTTATCATGCTTATTATTGGTGGTATTAAGTATGTAGTTTCTGGTGGTGATTCAAAGAAAGTGACCGACGCTAAAAACACAGTGCTTTATGCAATTATCGGTTTAGTGATTTGTTTCCTCGCATTTGCAATCGTAAACTTCGTGATTTCATCACTTCCATCTGGAGGCGATACTTCAGGAATGTTAATCCAAACTGCTAGTTGCAAGTAACGCAATAATGATATTTCGAGCTCCGGCCTTCCGGAGCTTTTTTAGTGCTGATTTCATACTGGCACCGGTGGTCCAAACGTCGTCGAATAAAATGTAGGTTGCGTTTGTGTTAACAGTGATTTTTGGATTAATTTTGAAGGCGTGTTCGGCTTGGGCGAGTCGGGTGGATTTATTGGCACCAACTTGAACCGTATTGGCGGTGCGAACAAATAGTCTCTGTACGTTAATATGTTTTATCTTTGCAATGCGTTTAACTACAAACAAAGTATGATCAAACCCGCGTTCGCGAATATGGTGGGTAGCGGTAGGAAGGGGAACAATGATAGTATCTTTAGGTAAATCTGGTAAACGACTTGCCATCATTTCTGCAAGTTTACCGCCGATGGCTCGAACGGAATTATATTTGAAATCGTGGATAAGCGTAGCGAGTAAACCTTCCCGTTTTCCGAGCACATAAAAGTTCGAAAAATCCGAGTTAAATTTAAAAATGTTTGTGGTAATGTTTTTTTTACAACAATCACAAAGAACGTCACCAATGCGGCCGCAACCCCTACAAGAGTGGGGCGCGAGCCAGTCGAGAGGATTAAATATTGTTGTAATTTTTACATTTAAGAGCACAATCTCTTGATTTTACATTAAGCTTGCTTTATAATAAAGCATAACAATATAAGTGGAGGAAATATGGCTCGTAATAACAGTGACGATTTGCTGATGGAGGATGATCTCGCCGCTGCTTTTTTGGGAGGCGACGAAGAACTCGCTGCTCCTAAGGAAGAACCAGCAGAGGAAGTAGCTTCTCAAGAAGAAACCAGCGAACCAGTCGAAGATGATGGTGGGTGGGGGGATACCGACGATTTTCCGGGACAACTCGCTGTAGATGTCTACGAAACCGCCGACAAATTAGTAGTTAAAGCTCGCACCGCTGGCATTTCGAAGTCAGATCTTGATGTCAGTATTTCCGATAATATTTTGACAATTTCTGGTGTACTTTCTGGTGGTGAAGATGAACAAACTACTCGTTGGCACATCCAGGAATGCTATTGGGGCGAATTTTCTAGAACAATTGCTCTTCCAGTACCTGTTCGCGAGGATGAAAACAGCGTAAGGGCTGAGCTTAAAGATGGCGTTCTTACTATTACCTTTGATAAGGAAAAGAGCGAAGAACCAAAGAAAATCCAAGTTCAATAATTGACTTTAAAAAGGCGTCTCCTCGCGGGACGCTTTTTTGATATAAAAAATATCTCCCGCATTTCGCGGGAGATATTAGGATTTATTAGCCTGCCAAGAGGTTGCTAATGACGAAGTTCACAATTGCGAAGGCAAGAGCAACAATTACGAGACCGATAACACCGTAGAGGATGGTGTCCTTTGCTTTCTTGACTTTGCCAGCATCACCAGAGGAGGTCATGTAACCAATACCACCAATGATGATAACTACTACTGCAACGATACCGAGAACAGCAATAACTGCGTTCAAGATTCCGGTTACGCTACCGACGAGATCGCCATCGCCGTCACCGACGCTTTCGATACTGGCAGCAGCTAAAGTTGTGATTAATTCTTTCATTTTAATCCTTTTGTTAATTTAGTTTTATTGTATAACTTTTTTGCAATAAATACAATATCAAAAAGCGCCCCGTTAACAGAGGCGCTTCTAAACTAGCTTGCTAGGATGTTGCTGATGACGAAGTTTACGATTGCAAAAGCGAGGGCACAAATTATAAGGCCAATGACGCCATAGAGAATGGTGTCCTTTGCTTTTTTAACCTTACCAGCGTCACCAGAAGAAGTCATATAGTTGATGCCACCAATGATGATAACGATAACTGCAACGATACCAAGAACTGCAACAATCGCGTTCAAGATTCCCGTTACGCTGCCGATGAGATCATTGTCACCAGGCACTGGGTCAATGTCTACTGCTAGAGTTGTAATAAGTGCTTTCATTTTGTTTCCTTATTAAGTTAAATATATTATATAATGCTTATTCTTTAATTGCAACGACTTGTTCAGTGAGACTAGTCACTTCACCACCATTCTTTGAAACGATGTCCATAACGAAGTTGATGATGACTGCTGAGAGTGCTACGATGATGAGACCGATGACGGCATAGAGAATGGTTTTCTTGGCTTTTTGAAGCTTGGAAGGATCGCCTGCTGAAGTCATATAACCAACGCCACCGACAATAATGAAGATGACGGCTACAATACCAGCAACGCTAGTAAACCAATTGAAGAGATTTTTAAGAAGATTAATGGAATCATCCATGGTTAATTGTTGATTACCCATGGCGGCAATCATAGCATTGAAGATGACTTTTGAGAGCATACAAATGGCAAGACCGATGATGGCGCGGGTGAGAATCTTTTTACCAGACATAGCTTTACCTGGATCGCCGGACGACATCATGTATTTGTAACCGCCGTAGATGACAAAGCCTAGGGCGAGATATGACGCAACGGTAGAAATAGCTTCGCCGACGTTAAAGATGATTTGCCTGATGTTGCCGGCGATAGCATCTTCGCTGTCCCATGCTCCAACATCACAGTTCCAAGAACGCATACCGATGAGATAACGGCAGGTGGAATCGTCTGCGAAGGCAGAATTGACATTTGTTGTTGAGGTAACCGTCAGAAATGCGAATACCATCATACAGATTACAAGGAAATTTTTAATAAACTTTTTCATTTAAATAATCCATTATTAGCTTGTCTAAATAATAGCATAATTTTTTAAAAATCACAAAGAAGGAAATAGGTTGTTTTTTCTCTGTTAATTATCTTGACAAAAAAGCTTATGTGTGCTATAATTATAGCACCCCTAAAAAACAGGGAGGCTTCTAACTATGATAGTAAAGAGACACTCAAAAAATCGTTTGAGAAATGCCATTTTTGGCGTACTTTTTGCTATTATGTCACTATTTTCTTTAACCGCTTTAACACCGGTGAATAACGTTTATGCTGAGCCGACCACAACTACTACCACGACCGAAAAGACCGACGAGAAGAAAAAAGGTGTTTCATGCGAACAAAGTTTAGGAGCCCTTGGATGGCTAGTTTGTCCGACAACAGGAAAGATTTCTGAGGCGGTGGACTGGCTTTATGATAAAATTGAAGACATTTTGATAATTAACCCGGTGGAGCTGAAAGACGGCGCACCGATTTATGAGATCTGGAAATACATGCGAGGTCTCACCAATATCCTGTTTATCATCTTCTTTATGGTGGTGGTATACTCGCAGATTACTGGATTCGGGATATCAAACTACGGTATTAAAAAGGTACTGCCGAAGATTATCGTAACGGCAATTCTGGTGAACCTCAGCTTTATCATTTGTCAGATAGCGGTGGATGTTTCGAACATTGTGGGTAGTAGCCTTAGAGGGCTCTTCACTTCGATAGAAACTTCTACCATGGGTACAATGGAAGCGGGAGCGATTTCCGGCGTATCGATGGCCGAAATGTATGGAGCACTGGCTGGTGGTACGGCGCTTGCGATTGGTGCAACGGTTATTTCAATTGAGACTGGTGCGATTTGGATGTTGATTCCGGTAGTGCTTGGTGCAATTGTGGCCGTGGTATCTGGTCTTATTACAATTGCGCTTCGCCAGGCCGTGGTGTCACTCTTAATCATGATTTCACCACTGGCATTTGTGGCGTATATGTTACCGAACACCGAAGAATACTTTACAAAGTGGAAGAAATTATTTACTAAGATGTTGGTATTCTATCCATTATTCTCATTACTATTTGGCGCATCGAATCTCGCTGGTTGGGCAATTATCACAAGTGCTAAGGATGCTTTTGGTCTGTTCCTTGGTGTAGCAATCCAAATTTTCCCACTCTTCTTCTCGTGGTCACTGATGAAGATGTCTGGCACATTCCTCTCGACAGTCAACAGCAAGATTCGTGGGCTTGCTTCCTCTCCACTTGCAGCAACGCGTGGCTGGGCTGGCTCGCACCGAGATCTTACAAAGCAGAAATATCTTGCATCAAATAGGGCTTATACGCCGTCACTTAAGTTGATGCAGTTTATGTCGAATCGTAAGGTATCTCGTGATGAGGCAATTCGTGCACACGCGGCAACGGTGAGGAATCGTGGTCTTGCTTATGCAGCAAATAAGCATTACAGAAAGGACGGTACTCCAAGCAAGGCTGGTGAGGACGCGTATGCAGAGCAAGAACAGAACTTAAGGTATCAGAAAGATATCTTACACCATGAGAACAACATGAATAAGGGCTTTGGCTATCTTGCTAAAGAAGGTACTGCGCAAAGAGCTCGTCTTGATAAGCTTGACGCGGCAACCGTAAAAGCATCTGATAGTCTTAAGATTGAGGCCTCACGTGGTGAGAAAATTGCATACGAAAATGCTATGGGCTTCCATAAGCGTATGGAAGGTGCAATTAATGCGCACATGGATGACGTCAATGGTTTTACTACTGATGCTAATGGTAACCGTGTTTACAAACAAGGTTACAAGGGTAACTTTGCAACTGAGCAGGATTACAGGAATGCGCTTGACCGCTATAATAATGCTCTTAATATTATGGAGGGCAACGTAAGCGATGTTCAATTTGCGGCGGCCAATGCGGCTCTTGCTTATGATACGCAGCGCAAGGTGGTTGAAAATAAGATGCAAAAGTACTTCGAGCTTAACCCACCGACAATTAGTAACGTTAACAGGTTAGCTGAAATGACAAAGAGTCCGGATGCAATTAATAACATTGATATGATTTTGCCGGGCCTCAGAATTCTTAACCAACGTGGTGATACTGACCTTGTGCGTGAGCAGCTGGTGAATATTTTGAACCAGGGTGTGGATCTTGGTTCACATGCATCACAGGCTCTAGCAAGCTTCCTCATGTTTGAAGTGAAAGATGCCGACCCATGGATGAGACGCTTTGGTAAATACATTAACCTTGAAACGGCGCGTGTATATAACAAGAATGAGCGCCAAGAAATGAAGGTGACTTACGATGAATATGTGAAAGGTTACCATGTGGAGCCAGACGGCAAGATCATGTATGCGAAGAAGGGCATGCGTGAACTCATGGAAGGTACGCCACTTGATAATATTGAGCGTACAGCACTTGATAACTATGATAAGAGTATTCGCGAAGCATACACAGATGCAGATGGCAAGCTTGACTTCAAGGCTTATCTCACTAAGAAGGAAGAGATTGATAAATCGTTTGAGCCGTCATTTATTTCGGCTAGCCTTAAGTTCTTGTCTGGTAGCGAACAGCTAGTCAGTGCCGTGAAGGCAAAGACTGGTTATGCGCCGAAGCAGAAAGATGATGGTACATACGAGATGTTGCCAGTTTGGGAAACTGATAAAGACTTTGCTGGACACGAAGAAGAGCTTAAAGCATACTACGAAAAGAAGACCCTTAGCTACATTACTGACCAAACGCCAACGCAGATTCTTGGTCTTCGTTCGGATTACCGCGATGCCTTGGTTGAGCACTTAGCTAGTGCCTACGAGAAGGATAGTACTGAGGGTTGGACTGAAGAGCAAAAGGCCGAGAAGCGTGCCTGTGAACGTGAACTTGCTGAGCTCCAGACTAAGTACGGTGATCTTTCTACTGAAGAAGCAAGAAAGAACTACGAGGCTGAGTCTAAGAAGATTAAGATGAGAATGGCTGGTGCCAAGTTTAGAAGCTTGCTTGATGGTAAGGGCAAACTCAACCAGATTTACCGCACCCGTAGGTCTGGTGCTGCTAACAACGCCAAAGACTGGGTACGTGAACTGCTTGACCTTGATAATGAAGTGGCGATTAACGTGAAGCTTGAAAATGATAAACTCCGTGAGAAACGTGAGTTTGAAGAAGCTAAACGCAGAATGAAAGCTGAGCACCCAGAAAGTGATACGCCGACTGAGGAAGATGATGACGCCGGTAGAGTCTACAACGAAGTAGACAGGGCATCATTCGTATCACACGTGGAAGATCTGTGGCATGATAACCGTGACGATGACGATACCTTCTTTAAGGAATCGTATGAATACATCAAAAATACACTTGGTGCAGACAGCTTTATTGCAACGCAATATGCGAAGTTTCATGAGGATGATCCATATGCCGATTCTCATGCTATGAAAGAGTATTTGACCGATCTTTTGAACGATCCGGACAACTACTAAAACATCTATTAAAACACTTAGCATAGCCATTTTATTATGTTATAATAATTAGTATATGGCGCAATATAAGGTGCCTCAAGACGTTGAGGCAGACGACAAGTTACTTGGGCCGTTTAGTTTTCGGCAGTTCGTTTACCTTTTAATAGCGGCAGGTCTAATAGCAATAGCGGTGGCGTTATTTCAGCTCTTTCCGCTTCTTGCGTTAATCCCGCTACCACCGGTATTCCTGTTTTTGGTGCTTGCTTTACCACTTAAAAAAGACCAGCCAATGGAGACCTATCTCGCGGCTATGGTGACATATTATTTGAAGCCGAATACGAGAGTATGGACGCCAGGGCAACGTGATTCAACTATCTTTATCACGGCACCAAAAATTGCAGATGATATTAGAACGAGAGATATCACTGGCGAAGAAGCAACACATAGATTGTCGTTCCTGGCAAACTTGGTAGATTCTGAAGGATATGCGATTAAAGGTGCAAGTAATTCTTCGATGCGGGAAGATTTAGTGGCTGAAGCGAACGCAACTACGGACATGTTTGATTCTTACAATTCCGCAAATCTTAACCGTGCGATTGACCAAAACAAAACAGTACAGCGCCAAGCAGCGATGCAAGAAATGCAGACGGCTCTGCAAAACCGTGCTGCGGAGCAACAGGCGGCAGCCGATGCAGAAATGCGTCGCCAACAAGAAGAGCAACAAAGAATCTTGGCAGAGCAAAAGCGCCAACGCGAAGAAGCAGAATTTAGACTGCGTGAAGAAGAAATGAGAAGATTGAATTCCGAGCATGAGGATGCTTTGAACTCGATGAGGGCCGCAATTAGCCGTGGTGAAGAAATTGATACTAGCTCGGCGATGATTCAGAATAACCGTGGCAAGCTAGGGCCAAAGGAAGCGCCAAAACCAAAGGCAGAGCCGAAGCCAGAACCAAAACCAGCCGAAAAACCAGAAGCAAAAAAAGTGGCGACAGAAGCGCCAAAACCTAGTATAATGGAATTAGCAAATAATCCTGATTTTACTGTTGCGACCATCGCAAAAGAAGCTAACCGGTTAAATAAAAAGGAGGAGGGCGAGGTTTTCGTCTCGTTACACTAAAATGAATCCACAACAGCAATACTACCAGAATGGACAGATGGGTAACCCGCAAATGATTTTGCCGGGGCAACAACCGCAGATGATGATGCCGCAACAACAAATGATGCAACCACAACAAATGCAGAGCATTGGCTCGGCTGCGATGAATGCACAACAAATGATGCCGGTGTCGCCGAATCATGATTCACCAACTTCGACGCAGGCAACACTCCTCATTTCTGAGCTTCGCGATAATGTGGTGATTATGAAGGATGGTTCATTCCGCGCCGTGGTTGCTTGTAAGTCGATTAACTTCGATCTTATGTCTGATATGGAGCGCGAGGGCGTTGAATATTCGTACCAGAACTTTCTAAACTCACTTAAATTTACGACGCAGATTTTGATTCGTTCACAAAGAGTGGATATTGGACCATACTTACAGAGATTACTTGATATTCGTCGTAGTAACGATAACATGCTCCTTGGTGTGCTCATGGATGATTATATTAACTTTATTGATGTGCTGTCACAAGAAGCCAACATTATGGATAAATCATTCTTCATTATTTTGCCGTACTATTCTTCGGCAGAAGCGGAGAAGGAACTGCAACAGACGAAGAATTTCTTTAAGTCATTCTCCAGAGCGAAAGGCCCGGAAGTGACGAGAATCGACCGCGCAACTTACGATAAAGCTTTGTCCGAACTTAATACGCGCGTGGACACGGTGATTTCCGGTTTGTTCCAGATTGGTATTCATTCAGTGAGACTTAATACGAGGGAACTCGCGGAGCTGTACTACAACTTCAACAACCCAGACACCGCCGTGAGGGAGCCACTAGTTGATTTCACGAAACTTGCAACAATGTACGTGAAGAAGGGAGATAATACACAAAATGGCTAGAAGGATGATGTCACCAGCAGAAATCGCAGCTCAAGCCG
>CAZCPT010000022.1:0-13633 GCA_964499905.1 uncultured Candidatus Saccharibacteria bacterium
TTATAAAATATGGTATAATTTAGGGACAGAAAGGAGATATTATGGCGGATTTTAATAAGGTTTTAACGCCTGGTGATTATGAGAAAGGTGAGCTTAATGTTGTGATTGAAATCCCAACTGGCTCAAACCACAAGATTGAATGGGATCGTGAGCATGCTTGCTTTATGTTAGACCGTGTTGAGCCAATCGCTTTTGCAAAACCATGCAACTATGGCTTTATCCCACAGACCATTGATGAAGACGGTGATGAGCTGGATGTTCTCATGATTACCGATCAGCCACTTACGACTGGTATTTGGATGAAGGCAAAAATTCTTGGCGTGATGAAGTTCGTGGATAGCGATGAAGTTGATGACAAGGTAATTTGTGTACCAGCCGATGATCGCAATAATGGTGATTGCTACAACTCACTCGAAGATTTACCAAAGCAAACTTTGAAGCAAATTGAATTCCACTTCAATCACTACAAAGATTTAAAGAAGCCAGGTACGACCGTTGTTAAGTCATTTGAAGGTGTAGAAGAGGCTAAAAAAGTTATTGCAGCCGCAATTGAACGCTACAAAAAAGCCCATTAAGAGAAAAAAATACTCCCTTAACGGGAGTATTTTTTGTTGTCTTATTCAGATACTTCTTCTGGGGCTGCTTCTTCGCCGCCGTTAAGACCTTCTTGGTTCATACCTTTCATGGATTCCATGAAGTCGATTTGTTGCTTGACGTCAGAAGCTTTTAAATAGTTGTATTCTGATTCTTGGGCAACGAGGACAACATAGCGTCCATTAAGTTGAACATCTTTGTATTGACCGTTGTTTGATGCGTGAAGAGTATCATACGCATTCTTAGCCTTAACTGGGTTTTCGTATTGATAATAGACTTTAAGGTCTGTTACGGTTTCACCAGAGTAGCTGTAAACAAGGTGCGAATTGATTGGCTCTTGTTCGTCACCGGTGTTCATGGATGGATCTGATTCGATTGTAAGTACGAGTTTTGAACCATCAGAAACGAAATATGACTCGTCGAGTTCCTGACCGCCACGACCAAAGAATACTACTAACACGATTACGAGGACGACTGCTGCCACCACACCGCAAACCGCAGTAATTAAATTCTTATTTACTTTCTTTTTTCTGCCTTCTTCTTCAGACATTTTTTACCTCCTATTAATATTATTTTAGCATAAATGATTTATAAATCTGAAATATTGACGCGCGTTTGCTCAGTAGTGTCGCGGTCACGTACGGTTACCGTGTCGTCCTCTAGGGTATCGAAATCGATAACAATGCATTTTGGTGTACCGATTTCATCTTGCTTGCGATAGCGTTTACCGATATTGCCAGAGTCATCCCAGGTAACGTTGCCGTATTTTTTACGAAGCTGGTCGTAGACGGTTTTAGCTTTTTCAACGAGTTCGGGTTTATTTTTAAGTAGTGGGGAAACGCAGAATCTGTATGGTGCAAGGTTTTCGGCGAGTTTCAAAACGACACGTTTTTCACCATTGACTTCATCTTCTGTATAGGCTGTTGAAAGGATGGCGAGGAATAAACGCTCAACACCGATTGATGGTTCAATAACGTGAGGTACAAATACTTCACCCGTGACTTTGTCGCGGTAATCCATGGATTTACCGGATTCGCGAGCAATATTAGTTAGATCAAAATCGGTGCGGTAAGCAAGGCCCATGAGTTCTTCTTCGCCGTTTGGATAATCAAACATAAAGTCGGTGGTGCGCTTGCTATAATGAGCACGGTCTTCGGCTGGAACGTCATATTCGTGGATGTTTTCAGCTGGAAGACCAACAACCTTTTCCAAAAATTCGTGTTGTAAGCTCCTCATTTTTTCGAAGTTTTCTTCCCAAGTATCCGGCGCCACGAAATATTCAATTTCCATTTGGCTACATTCGCGGTCGCGAAGGATGAAATCGCGCGGGGAGATTTCGTTACGGAAGGCTTTGCCTTGTTGGGCAATACCAAAAGGTAAATTCGGATAAATAGTATCTACGACATTTTTGTAATTTGTGAAGATACCTTGGGCAGTCTCTGGACGAAGATAGGCAATAGATTTTTCGGCAAGCTCTTTGTTTTCGGTGGTGTCTTCTGGTAAGACAGCACCAACGTGAGTAGAGAACATCATATTGAATTTGCGGATTGGGCCCCAGTTTTCTTTGCCACAGACTGGACATTTGGTGTGGGTAGCTAAGAATTCTTCAGTGGTAACAGATTCGGTAATACCGTCGGCAATTTTGTCAGCGCGAAAACGGGATTTACATTCTTTGCATTCTACTAACGGGTCGGCAAAAGTTGCTACGTGGCCGGAAGCAACCCAAGTTTTTGGATTCATGATAATGGCTGCATCAACGCCATACATATCATCACGATCTTCGACGAAGAACTTCCACCATTCATCCATAATTTTCTTTTTTAACATAACGCCGAGTGGACCAAAATCCCAAGTACCGGCCATGCCGCCATAGACATCGCTACCAGGAAAGATGAAGCCACGGCGCTTACATAAACTTACAATATCCTCTAATCTTTTCATGCTATAATTATATCATGAAACAAGGGAAAAAATCCGGTATAAAACGGACGCTTTATTATTTTTGGAAAGCGTTGATGCGACACAAAGCACGCACCTTTATTACTTTGTTTTTGATTCCAATTTGGATTTTTATTTCGCATGTGATTGTGCCTAGGGGTACAAGCGAGATAATTGGACAGATTAGTACCGGTGATTTTGAGATAAGTAATTATGTTGGGATACTGCTTTTAACTTTAATCCCGGTGGCATTTAATAATCTAGTTCTTATTCGTTTTCTAGATTGGTTGGATTGGTCGCTTGATGCTAAAGGTGGCCAGTATTTAGCGCAACTGGCTTTTGATGCAGTGATTAACCAATCGATGACATTTCATAGTAATCATTTTTCGGGTTCGCTCACATCGCAGGCGAACAAGCTATCTGGGGCATTTATTAGTTTTAAATCTAATGTAGTGTGGGATGTTTTGCCACTGATTCTAATTACGATTTATTCGATTGTGACAGCGTTTCTAATATGCCCGCCATTTGCTTTGGTATTAATTCTTTTTGCGATTTTCTTTGTTTCGGTTGCTTTTTATATGTTTAGGCGCGACGCCTACCGCGAAGAAGAGCTAGCTAAATCCGAAAATAAGCAAACCGGGCAACTAGCAGATTCGGTAACCAATGTGCTGAGTGTAAAGTCTTATGCGCGCGAAGGATATGAGCGGGAAAGATTTAAAAAGGCGACTAAAAGAACTCATGATGCGACTTTTGGGATGGCAAAAGCGTCTCTCGTTCGTAACTCTGCCTTAAACACGATAGAGACTATTACGTTTTTTGCGATTATCATTCTGATTATTTGTAGTCAAAAATGGTTTGGGCTTAGTGTGGCGGACACAGTATTTCTTTATTCAATTTCGATGTCTTTAATGGATCATTTGTGGAGACTTGGACATATTCTTCGTACCATGAACCGTGCATTTGGCGACGCAAAAGAAATGGTGGCGATTCTTGATATGCCATATATTATTGATGATAAAACCGATAAGCCACTAAAGGTTGAAAAGGCGACGATTGAATTTCGGGGCATTTCATTTAAACACGAAGAACAAAAGACAGCACTCTTTAAGAACTTTAATTTAACTATACCAGCTGGTAAGAGCACTGGGCTAGTGGGTATTTCTGGCTCTGGCAAAACCACATTGACTAAACTACTATTAAGATTTGCCGATGTAACTGGTGGTGGGATTTTGATTGATGGACAAGATATTCGCGATGTAACGCAGAAATCTCTTCGCGAAGCGATTGCCTATGTACCGCAGGAATCGTCACTGTTTCATCGGTCGGTTTTTGAAAATATTTCTTATGGCAAGCCGGGCGCAAGTGAAGATGAAGTCTATGCGGCAGCAAAGTTAGCAAATGCAGATAAGTTTATTAAGGAACTTCCGGACGGATACCAGACGTTAGTGGGAGAACGTGGCGTAAAGCTATCTGGTGGACAGAGACAAAGAATCGCGATTGCTAGGGCAATACTTAAAAATGCTCCGATTTTAGTACTTGATGAAGCCACATCGGCACTTGATTCGGAGTCTGAAGCTTTGATTCAAGATGCTCTTAAAAATTTAATGAAAAATCGTACTTCGATCGTTGTGGCACATAGGCTTTCTACGATTGCTGGCCTAGACCAGATTGTGGTCCTAGATGAAGGAAAGATAGTCGAGAAAGGTTCTCACAAGAAGCTTCTAAAAAACAATGGTGAATATGCGAAACTTTGGTCTAGACAAAGCGGCGCATTTCTTGATGATAAAGATTAGTCAGTTTTAGTATTGTGATAAATCTTTTCGTTTTTGATTGAATCTGGTAGGTAGTTTTTGCCGAGATGAAAACCGGATTCCCATTTTTGACCTTTGCCGTAGCCGAGATCTTTCATAAGTTTGGTCGGGGCGTTACGAAGCCAAATTGGCACCGGCTCGTTCGGAGCTTTGCGGGCGAGATCCATGGCCTTATACCAGGCATCAGCGGAGTCGCGGTTCTTCTTGGACTTAGATAGTGCAATACAAGTATGGGCGAGGATTAAACCAGATTCTGGCATACCGACACGTTCAACGGCTTGAAAACAGGCAGTAGCGAGACTAAGTGCACCATTTCCAGCGAGGCCGATGTCTTCGGAGGCAAAAATTACCATACGGCGGGCAATGAATTTTGGATCTTCGCCGGCCTGGACCATGCGAGCGAGGTAATATAATGCGGCGTCGGTATCAGAACCTCGAAGGGATTTAATGAAAGCAGAAATTGTATCGTAGTGTTTATCGCCTTTTTTATCATAGCCTGGCATTTTTTTACCGGCAGCTTCTATTACGATGTTTTCATCGACTTTTTCGGCAAGTGAAAGCGCGAGCTCTAGGTCACCAAGAGCAGAGCGAGCATCACCGCCGGATAACTCAGCGATTAGTTCAACAGCTTTTTTACTGACACGCTTGGTGACGCCTTCTTTTTTGATGGCACGTTTAATGACTTCTATAATTGATTCTTTATCAAGTGGGGAAATTACTACTACGCGGGAGCGCGAAAGAAGTGGGGAAATAACTTCAAAACTTGGGTTTTCGGTGGTGGCACCAATTAATGTGATAAGACCAGACTCAACATGTGGTAAAAAGGCATCTTGCTGGGCTTTATTAAAACGATGAATTTCGTCCACAAATAATACCGTGCGGGTTTTTAGATTCCAGTTCAGTTTGGCGCGTTCGACAACTTCTTCAACATCTTTTTTGCCAGCCGTAACGGCGGAGATTTCTACGAAGTCCGCTTTAAATTCTTTGGCGAGGATTCTAGCCAGAGTGGTTTTACCGGTACCCGGTGGGCCCCAAAAAATTAGGTTGA
Source organism: uncultured Candidatus Saccharibacteria bacterium (assembly GCA_964499905.1). Classification (GTDB taxonomy): domain Bacteria; phylum Patescibacteriota; class Saccharimonadia; order Saccharimonadales; family Saccharimonadaceae; genus Nanosyncoccus. The sequence continues at coordinate 5,392 of CAZCPT010000022.1, forward strand.
CTGGCTCACCCTTTTTCACGATTTCAGTTAGAATTTTGCCTTCACCAATGATTTCATTTTGGCCTAAAACCTCTGATAATTTGGTCGGGCGCATCCTCTCTGCCAAAGGAACTCTATTCATAATGCGATTATATAAGATTTTTAAGTAAAATAAAATTTTTTATGCTATTATTAAGTTAATAATAATAAAAGGAGTTATAAAATGGATTTAGAATCATTACTTGGTGGTGCAAGTGGCCTCGTTAGTGGCTATACAAGCAGCGTGCAGGGTATTTTTATTTGGTCAATCATTGCTGCAATTCTTGCTATCACTGGTGCAATTTTGATTTATTTCCTATTTGTCAAATCTAAAACTGATTTCAAGGGTTTTGCAAAGAATCTTCGTGATTATCTTTCATTCAAGACTATGCATATTGAAGCACTTGCAAAGATGTTCTACTATGCATGTACTATTTATATCGTATTAACTTCAATTAATAATTTGATTCTTCTTGGTGGTAATGGTGTATTGCCATTCTTTGAACAACTTATTCTTTACCCACTCGCACTTCGCTTCGCATACGAGTTTGTAATTGTAATTGTCCGCATTTGGAAGAACACTGACAAAATCGCAGAGAAGAAATAATACTTTAGAATAATAAATCCCCTCTTACCCGAGGGGATTTTTGATGAGAGATTTTACGCGGCGAGCAATACCGTCGTTACCATCCATGAGAGTGGCGTGAGGGAAGAAGGTTTGGATTTCTGGTTTTATTAATGAATAATGGGTGCAGCCTAGAACTACGTGGTCAAAAGAATTACAATCTAAGTTTTTGAATAGTTCCGTAAGTTTTGCCTCAATCATTACGGAACTTTTGTTAAGATTGAACTCAATGGTGTCGGCAAGACCTGGACAGGCAAGTAATGTAATGGTTTGGTCTGGTTTTTGGTTTTCTTGGACCAAAGTTTCTAGACGTTCAGAAGAAATGGTGCCAGGAGTAGCAAGGACTAAAATGTTTTTAGCATTAGAATTCGCGGCGAGCTTTACTGCTGGTTCGGTGCCAACAAAAGGTAGGTTTTTAAAGTCATTGCGGAGTTTATCGATACAGCGAGTAGTAGCGGTGTTACAAGCAATAACAATAATTCTGGCCCCCCAAGCTTTAAGAAATTCAACGTTTGTTTTAACGATTTTATAGAGTTCCTCGTCATTTTTTTCACCATACGGGCAATTTTTTGAATCGGCAAGATAATAATACTCTTCCGCGGGGAGCAGTTTTTTGATGGCTTCTAGCACTGACGTGCCGCCAATTCCGGAATCAAATACACCGATTTTCATCCGTTTTATTATATAATAGATGTAATGTTAATTAAAGTTTTAGTGAAGCCTGGATCGAAAAGGGGTCCGCTAGTAGAGGAAAAAGCAGAGGGCATCACTGTTTTTTTGCGGGAGAAACCGCATGACGGTGAAGCCAACGAAGCTTTGATTCGCTTACTGGCAGAGCATTATAATGTGGCTAAAAGCTGCGTTGAAATACGATCGGGTGGAAGGTCTCACCAAAAGACGATAGAAATAATCGGCAAATAGGAGGTTTATGCCAGACGAAATAGCAGTAAAAGCGGTGAGCGCGGGGATTAAAAAAGCAAATTTAAGTATCTTTAGGATGCTTCTTCTTGGGATGTTTGCGGGTGCCTTTATTGGGCTCGCAGGAGTAGGTGCAACATTCGGAAATGTATACGTCGGAAAACTTGCCGGTGCTTTGATTTTTCCGGCAGGGTTAGCCATGGTGGTAGTGGCGGGGAGTGAATTATTCACTGGCAATTGTTTGATGGTGACGGCGCTGCTTAGCCGTGAGATTGGTCCCCTCAGATTATTAAAAAACTGGTTCTTTGTATTTTTGGGTAATTTTATTGGTGCGGGGTTAGTGGCACTAATCGTGGTGGCTTCCGGTGTATTAGATCCGATTGCGGACTCAGTGATTGCAACGGCTAGTGCAAAGGTTAGTATGGGGTTTCCGGTGGCCTTGCTTCGTGGTGTTCTTTGTAACTTTTTAGTATGTATTGCGGTTTGGATGGCATTTGGTGCAAAAACTGTAGGAGGAAAAATTGCGGCAGTATTTTTCCCGATTATGCTGTTTGTGTTATGCGGGTTTGAACACTCTGTAGCAAATATGTATTATATTCCAGCCGGGCTTTATATGAATTGGTTTAATGGCACACTTACGGCTGGGTTGTCGGTACAATCGTTCTTGGTAGAGAATTTACTCCCAGTAACGATAGGAAATATCATTGGTGGTGCGGTGCTAGTAGGCGGTGGATACCATCTCGCTTACCTAAGAAAAAGATAGACAAAAGTCCGAAAAATGTGGTATAATAGCTGGTATCGGCGCTGTAGCTCAGTTGGTAGAGCAGAGGCCTGAAGAGCCTTGTGTCACTGGTTCAAGTCCAGTCGGCGCCACCAAATGCTTCGCATTTGGGACGCCGGAACTTCGTAAACGGCGCCACCAGTAGTTAATTAGAAATACCCGTAAGGGTGTTTTTTGGTTGAGTATGTTTTTACTGGCGGCTTTTTAAACGTCTTCGGACTCACTCTCGTCATTGGAGACGCCGTGTTTTTCAGCAAAATCCTGGAATTCTTCAGATAATTTCTTTTTTGATGCACTTTCATTGTTAGACGGTTTCTTTTTCTTATTCTCATCTTCATCGAGGCCATGTTTTTTAGACCAATCTTGAAATGCTGCCGTCTCGTCATTGGAATCTTCGTTTGTTTTTTCTGCTTCATGGTCAGAATCGTTGTTTGAACCACTCTTCATTTTTTTAACAACAATTATTATTACGATTATATTTGCAATAATCATAATAATTCCAATAGCCTGCATAGCACCGTAGTTGTTTAATAAATTAGAATAGCTGGCTACCTGCTTGGAAGTCGTATCTACTAGTTCGGCATAGTAAGATTTCTTTTGTGATAAATATGTATTTACAACTTGAGAATATAAGTCAATTAATTCTATATCATTAATTGGTCGGCCATCGGCTCCCACCCGGGCGAATAATTCGTCGTCTCGTTCCGATATACTATATTGCGATAGTTCACTGGCGTAGATTGATTTATAGCGCGATAGTTTAGATGTGACGGACGATTGTTTAGCACTACTAAGATTAGAGTATACCGTATGTAATAGTTCATGCCTAATCGTGTTTCGGGCTTCCGATTCGCTGCAAGCATACGATAAATATGTCCAATGTCTAAAGTAACGAGTACTATAAGAGCTCAAAACATCGTAAACGGAAGTTCCCGGCTCACAGGCATAAACTCTATGTCTAGACGGTACATAACAGCCATAGACTGCAACGCCTGAGCCCATTGAACAGTAGTAATAGTAAATAGTGTCGAGAGGTGTAACAATTAAATATGAATTAGCTCTTTGATAACCGCATTTAGATAACCCAGATGTGTTAACTAGATAAGACTCGGTTTGCATGCTGCCAGAGCATTCGTCTCTTTTAGTTTTATAGTCTGCTAATTCGCTCTTGGCCCAAAATAATTCAGTATTGGTTTCGTCATAATTATTTTTTGCATTTATAAAAAATATACTTTGTCCTACCAGGGCGATTACCAAGATTATCAATGTAGTCTTTTTAGATATCGTCATCTTCGTATTCAGCTCCACCTTCTTTTAAATTATTATCTGAATTATTTTCGGTCTTTTCTTTTTCCTTTAATAATTTCTTTTCATCTGCTTGGATTTTTGCCGCTTGGTTAATGAACTTTTCTGCCATTTCTTTTTGCCCGTTTAGGAAATAGTACTCTGATTTTAGTTTATATATTTTATATTTTCCGCCATTTGGAAAAGATTCATTTTTATATTCAGCAAAGACTCTGTCAATTCTCCTTTTTATTTCTAACATTTCATTGTGGTCGTTCGGACTAATTGCTTCAAGCTCAGCCATCGTATCGTTAATCTCTTTGTTGTAATCAGACATTCTTAGGATCTTGTCTCCGTCTGGACTTTTTATTCTTTTAATCTCGACGTCAGGAATGATATTTTCAATTTTAGTCTTTTGTACGAAATAGCATATTGCAACTACGATGTCTGCGATTATATTCTGATAGATAAAACTGCCATTTTTATTATTAGTATTATATGTGACAATAAAAATCCACAACAATACAGTTAACAAAATGAACCCTGTCATATAATTATTGATTGTTGTGAGGGCATATTCTCGGCTGATTTCATTTTTTTCAGCAGCTTTTGCTTTGTTGCTGAAGCTAGTAGCAAAGAAGATCCAGCCAAATGGGACTAGCGTTATAAGACTCCAAGCTATGTCTTTTAGTGTTTCGGATGAGGATTTTTTTCCTGCATTATGCATATTGATTTCATTATAATATATTCTAGCAATTTTGTCAATAAAATGATAGTTGATTAAGTTCATGATAAAAGCATAATGGATTTCATTTCGCCTATGTTTTTATGGAGTCTGTGAAAAATAATGTTATTCTTGGTTATTTTAAAATGTAGGTTTTATTTTTTCTGGATTTGTGATATAATACTTTAGTAAGAAAAATTAAAAACCTGGGTCGGTAGCTCAGCAGGTTAGAGCACGGGCCTTTTAAGCCCGGTGTCGAGGGTTCGAGCCCCTCCCGACTCACCATTTTCGAAGAAAATGGTGAGCTAGCGAGTGTTTTACACGAGCGTCCTCACCAAATTTTTAAAAGTGGGCGGTTAGCTCAGTTGGCTAGAGCGCATCTTTGACGTAGATGAGGTCACAGGTTCGACTCCTGTATCGCCCACCATATATAATATATGGACATTTTGCAGAAAAATGCCCTTTTTTTGTTGTTAAAAAAATTATGTTATAATATTTTTATGAAAAAGATTAATACTTCACCTATTTCTGGTATGCAAGAGTTGCTGCCGGAAACCCAAGCAATTTTTGATAGATATAAAAATGTAATTAGTGAAGTATACCATAATCATGGGTTTTTAAATATCGAGACCCCGATTATTGATCGCAACGAAATTCTTCTGGCAAAGGCCGGTGGCGATACTGAAAAACAGATTTATAAAGTTGTGAAAACTGCCGAGACAGAAGAAGATGCCGACCAAGCACTTCGTTTTGACCATACGGTGCCTCTAGCTCGTTATGTGGTGGAGCACGAGAATGATTTGACTTTTCCATTTAAGGTTACTCAAATCGGCCGTAACTTTCGCGGTGAAAGAGCACAAAAGGGGCGTTTTCGTGAATTCTATCAATGCGATGTGGACGTGATTGGTAGAGGAAATTTGTCGATATATTATGATGCAGATGTGATTGCGACGCTGCTTGATGCGTTTAAGGGTTTTGAGCTTGGTACGCCGGTGCTTGCAAGGATTAATAACCGTAAGATTCTGACCGGTTTTGTTGAAGCGATGGGACTTCAAGATTTGGCAGATAAAATCTTTGGCATCATTGATCATGCCGAAAAGGTATCACCAGAAGCTACACGCGGAGCGTTTGAAGAGCTTGGTATTGAGCAAGCTAAAGTGAATCAGCTAATAAAGTTCATTGGTATTCATGGTGGTAGAGCAAGCGTTACCCAGGCGCTTCGTGAATTTGGCGATTTAAATGATACTTATAAAAAGGGTATTAACGAGCTTGAAAAGGTGATGCTTGCGCTCGAAATGGATGGTCGCGGTACTGATATTGAGGCAGATATGCTGATTGTAAGAGGCCTTGATTATTACACTGGTACTGTATTCGAATTTGTATTACCTGAATATAAACAGGTTGGTTCGGTTTGTGGTGGTGGCCGTTATGAAAACTTAGCCGGGTTCTTTACCGAGCAAGCTTTACCTGGTGTGGGTGGTTCGATTGGACTTACCAGGCTGTTTTATGTTCTTAATGAAAACAATTTGGTAAAAAGTCAAGAAGAAAAACCGATTGATACGGCGATTATTCCGATTACTGAAAATGAGATTGAATATGCAATGAAGGTGGCAAAAGAGAGGCGTGATGCCGGAGAAAAGACGACGATTGTTGCGACTGATAAAAGGCTTGGTGATAAGCTAGCTTATGCCGCTAAGCTTGCTAAAAACGGTATTGTGATTGGCGAAACCGAAGCCAAAACAAATCATTACGAGATTAAGACGTTTAATTAAACAATTTATTTATTCTTGTGCTAAAATAGGTGCATGAATTGGAGGAAATGGCTAGATGAATTCGTCCTCGCGGGCAAAGGCATTTTATTGGCAACGCGAGAAAAAAGGTTTTGGATTGGGTTTGTTGTAGCTTTTTTGCTATTCGGTACGCTAATTAATCTCTTAGCCGGTGGCTTTTCGAAATTTCAATTGATGGGCGCCGTAGGGTTTGGCGGTAGCATGAAGATTATTTTTGATGCGCTTCTTGGTGTGTTTGGTTTTAATATGATCTTTTTAGAGTGGCTTCCGGTGTTCTTTTTGTCTCTACTTCAGGGAATTCTGATTGGTTTAATTGTACTTCTTTGGCACAAAAAACGGACCTCAAGTGAGAGCTCAAACTCGGCAAACGTAGAAAAGGCCGGAATAATTACTGGACTAATAGCATTGGGGGCCGGGTGCCCAACCTGTGGTACTACGCTTCTTACGCCACTGCTTGGTGCGCTGTTTAGTACCGGTGGCATGGCGATGGTAGGAGTTATTTCTGGGCTAGTTACGGCGCTGGCGATTATCATTGCAATTCTTTCTTTAAAGCGTCTCGGTGTAGAAACGTATGTTATAATAATCAATGAAAAATATATGAGGAAAAAGGAGGAGCGTGAAAAAAGCGCTTAGAATTGTAGGTGTAGTGGCGGTAATTGGCCTTCTTCTCGCGGCTATTGTAACTAGCATGACGCATAAGACGCCAAATTCGGATATTGTCTGGGATAAAGATATGACGGTGGGTAATATGGATGCTAAGAATTACTTTATTATTTATTCCGATATTGCTTGTCCATACTGCATTGCTTTTGAAAACGCTATTGTTGAGCACGAGGAAGAATTCAAACAATATATTGAAGAAAACGATATTTTGGTAGAAATACGTTTGTCTGATTTTATGTATGAATATGGTGAAGCTAGGTCAATTGAGTCTAGATATAGCGCTGAGGCGATTCATTGTGCCAAGAGAGAGGGTAAGTTTTGGGATTATTATAACCTAGTGATTAAAAAAGTTTGGAATGATTGGTTTAAGACATTGGGAAAGTCGGCCTTTGAAGAATTTAATAAGTTAGAGAAAGATTATTGGATTAAGTTGGGCAAGGAAGTGGGACTTGGAGATACCTTTAAGACCTGCGTAGAAGAGAATGAAACATTGCCGGACATTTTGCAGATTTCGCAGAAGATGGCAAGACTAGTAAATGGTATGCCACACTTTAAGTTTAATAATTATACTTCTGGCGGTTTTGACCTTTCTTGGGGTTGGGAATACGTGCTCATGTACTTTGATGCTGGACTTAAATCATAGAATATGAGGAATCCAAAATTATCACAACATTTCTTGCGTTCACCTAGACTAGCGCTGATTTTGATAGGACATTCGAATCTGAAAAAGCGCGATACCGTGGTAGAAATTGGGGCCGGATCTGGAGTAATCACCAGCGCGCTTTCGCACCGTGTAAATAATGTAATTGCAGTGGAACCGGATCATGCGACAGCAATGAAGCTTCGCGAAAATTTAAAAAAGCGGAGAATTGATAATGTTGAGATTATTGAAGATGATTTTCTAAACATGGAACTTCCAGAGGGACCGTATAAGGTTTTTTCGAATCCACCGTTCCATCTTAGCTCGGCCATAATTCATAAACTGATTGAGGCCGATAACCCGCCGGAATCTTTTTATCTGATTTTACAGAAACAGATGGCGCTAAAACTAATTAATACAGACAGGCATTATACGTCTCAACTAGGGTTAAAGCTAATTCAACGCTATAACACTAAAATTCGATTTCCTTTAAAACCAACTGATTTTACACCACCTCCGGCTGTGCCAACTGTGCTTTTTGAAGCAAAAATCATAAAAAATTGAATAAAATATTTTTGGAATAAGTCAAGCAAAAAGTGTTCGGTTTTTTGGCTTCTACCTCTGTTAATATGGTCAAAATGCTTATACTATTAGAACATTAAAAATCTTAAAAATCAATATTGACACACATATTGTCTATGCTAAAATTAAGGTAGATTCAAGCTGATCATACGTTGAGAGAAGCTGGAATCAAGTTTTATTGGGTGGAGAGCGTTGAGTTAATTTGGCTAAATTGTTT
>CAZCPT010000023.1:0-13604 GCA_964499905.1 uncultured Candidatus Saccharibacteria bacterium
AAGAAAGCTCTTGAGAACAAAGCTTTAAAGGCTAAAAAAGAAGCCGAGAAAAAGTCTAAAGCAGACAAATAATTGATTTAAAAACGGGCCCCTCACGGGCCCGCTTTTTTATACGAAAAAATCTCTGTACGGGCGCCCTCGCAGTTAGAAGCGCCCGTACCAAGAGCTAGAGTATGATAAACTTAACGTCGTTTTCTTTGGTTCGTGCTTTTTCTGTTACTCGTTACAATTCCAAATGCTACAATCCCAAGCACGAAGAACATTATCAAACCGGTGACCAGATAGTCCTCTTTTGAAATATTCAAGTTCTGGAAGAACCGGCCGGTATCCGGCACATCAGTGTGTGGCACGAATCCCGAATCAAATTCAACTTCAACGCTTTCTGGCACATCTACGCTACTCCCATCTGCGTATCTTGCCTTAAGCTGTAATTCATATGTACCCGATTCCCTATCTCCAAAGTCAAGCTTAGTTACCTTATCCAAGTTCTGCTTAGGAATCGTTGCGATTTTTACTCCGTCCAAATATACATCGATAGATTCTACATCGTCTTCATAATCGGTGATTCTAAGGTCCACCAAACCATCATCTTCGTTCTGTACGGCCTGAGCCTTAATCGGTAGAAATGTTAATGCTACTTGATCCAACGGAACTTCCGTGTCCTCTTCGTCTTTGCCAACTACCGAAACAATGTATCTACCATATCCAAAACCACCAGCGCCTAGTACTAAGTTCTGCTCAATCGTTCCGTTCTCTAAGTTAAGATCGGCTTGGTGATATACAATATGGTCTCCTGTTGTCTGCCCATCATCGTCTATATATTTAATATAGACAGTAATTTCCTTTACTTTTTCGTAGTTCACTACGAGACGCTGCGTTGGGTTTGTCACTACAGCATCGTTTTCTGGAGATACAATATCTCCGCGCGGCGCATTGCCGACCACTACTACGGTAATGGTGTCAACCGCCGATGGTGATGCCACAGCCAAAACTCCGGGCGTCGGCATAGTTGCTGCTACAACCGTCATCATAGCAACAAGCGACAACCCAAAGAAGCCTAGCATCCTCTTGTGTGTTTTCTTCATACTCTACACTCTTGTTTATGTTTAATATTTATTTTGGCCTCGCTTAGACCCGCTCCACACGGGTGCCTTTCTAGACGGTACCGAATCTAGATCGGCGCTCTTTGCGCTTCCTTACCATAATCATAATCCAAATTACGATAATTGTCAAGAGCAAAATCATAAGTATAATAATTGGCGCTGGCAGAAGCAGGACGATTCTAGAGATTTGCTGTGTTTCGGTCCCTACAGTTACGCTCCAATTTACTCTAAAAAGGCCAAAATATGGCGTCTCATCCCATTTGTCACTGACCGATAGCTCAACCTCAGGGATAATTGAGGTTCCCTTAGATTCTGGCGTCACGTAGTATTGGTGGCCAAAAATGCCGCTCACCGTAAGCTTCCCATAGGCCATAAAATCGACATTACCAGAGTTATTTACCTTGGCGGTGCCGTTAATCACATTTATTGTATGTTCCCCGTCCCCTAGAGATTTATTAATTTTTAGATCGTAAATTTCGGATTTCAAAACGGTTTCACCACTTGAGCGTCCGTAAATCACGAGCCCCGGGCTCGCCTCTGTTCTAAGGCCGCCGGCATCATCTTCCTTAGAGAGAGTATGGGCAAAAATCACAGCATACTGCCCGCCATCGGGGATAGAAGACGGCGTTTTTATCTTATAATGAATCTCAAAAGTCGTGCCCGGCGCAATTACGAAATGCGGATTTTTTACATAATCCCCACTGGTATCCCGAAAAGTAATCCACCTGGTAATCTGGGTGTAGGAATTCTGTTGGCTAAAGCCCAGTTTGTATTCGTGATCGTCTTCGGAAAGAGTATAAGAATAAGGCGAGGCATAAACCTCGATTTCTATCTGTTCCGAGCCATTATTAATTACTTTAAATGAGTCCTTATAGCTCTTGCTCGGCTCAAGCTTTAAAATCTTATTAACAGGGCTAATACTAATGCTGGTAGCCGGGCGAGAGTCGGTTTCTTCCCCTTCGGCGTAGGTAGGATTTACAAAAAGTCCAAAAGAACAGATAAGCATTAATACCGCCACCACTCCACGAAATCTCTTCATTAACCTCCTTGTTTTCTTTATTATATCACAGAGTGCAAAACAGGCCAAAAAATAGGTTAGCATCTTGACAAAAATAAGCATATGTGCTATAATGCAATTATAAGACTTGGGAAGGTCTTAAGCAAATTAAAATGCTAGAAATGCCGGCGGGCTGATTACGCAGGAGGTTAATTCTATGGCACGGTACGAAAACCTGGGGTATTGCCCCCACAACAGTTTTTGCAACTACAGGGACTACAATCTCCCTGGCAATCCCCTCGCGATGCAGATCATGGACGGCCGCACGGCCGAGATGTACTACCCAGAAAATGACAAGGCTTTAACCAACGATGTCTCTATCGTTTCGGCGATGCTCGGCGGGGACGGCTCCCTCGGTGTGCAGATTGCTTGCTTCTGCAAGTTCAACATGCCGACCAGGGATTTCAAAGAAGGAGATACCCTGAAACCGATCAGAATCCACGATGTGCTGAATCCTCGGCTCATCCATCCCAATCTCTTCTGCGGAGAAATGGAGACCTGCTCTGACTGGTCGTTCGCCGTGGACGGCCTCGTTCACAAGGACAGCCCCGTCACCTATCTCGACGGCCTTTTCCTCCTCGAAGACGAGGACTACCTGGTCGCAATCAAGGATAACAAGGAAGAAATCGGTATCGACATCTGGATCTTCCAGAAACCCACTCCGAGAGCCAACCCGCTCGAACCGAGCGAAGTCTAATCTAGCATTACCCTATCCCCTGACGAAAGTCAGGGGATTTTTCTTTCCCAAATTGACAACATAAGTGGTTTATGCTATAATAATCACATAAAACTTTCTTGAGTTTTGGGAGTTTAAAAATCTGTTTTAGGAGGCGTATCATGGACAAATACTACGGAACTTTAAGCGAAGTTTTCTCAAAAAGAATTCAAGACAATGAATTAGTCTATATCGGTACTAAAAGTGGCAGCGGATTCTTCTTTATCGGCTACAAGAGCGATTTTAATGAGGACTACGCCCCATGCTTAGACCGGTTGGTAGACACCATCTACGAAAGGACCATCAACCCCGAGGAAAACGGAACCGTTATCATCCTAAAAAGCAGCCCCATCAAGGGCGGGACGTATTGGTTTCACGATGAGTTTCTCGAAGCCGGCAATATGCTGAAACCCTTTAGCCCCAAGAGCGAAATCTTGCACGGACGCTATCAGCTCGCGGATGGCTGGGGTATCGGCAAGTTTAATCGCATTTACCATGAAACCAGGGTAGACTACTTTGGCAACAAATTTCCCCTTGCGACCTTCAGCGCTGTTGACGCCAGAAACATCAGGCAGCGCAGCTTCCCTGCTGGATGTTTCATCCCCACCGAAGCACAACTCGACGCCTGGCTTTCGTACAAAATCGGCGAAAGATGGAGAAAAAGACCTGATGAGGTCCTAAAAGAGTTTCGCCTAAATTATTATGGCGATGCCCTTGAGGGTAAAATCGCCAAGCCGGGCAGAACCGTCTGTCTTGCCACCGGGTACGAAGAACGCATCGGCGATCAAAGAATCATGCGCATCGGCACGGAAGGTGTTACATTCGAACGCTGGTCGGACTGCCAGTACGTATTTATCCCGGTGTTTTTCACCAGAAACTACCGGGATTACGTACTTTCAAACAGATCATTTTAACCGCACTTTAAAAGCCCCTTAAAAAGGGGCTTTTTTCTTGTCTAAAATGCTTGCGCTTTTTAAAAAAATATGCTACGATAAAAACGTATAAGTCATACACAAAAATGAAAAAACGAAAACTGATAAGAATTCAAGATATTATTATTGGTTCTGCCACCGTTTTTAGTTTATTGATGCTGCTAAACGCTGGCGGGGCTTTTGCTGATAGCTCTGTCGTGGATGTAGTCACCGTCACTGTGCCGGCCTCCTGTTCTTTAACTAGTACAGTTAATACTGCCCATACTACTGCCATGAATGTTGGCGCGTATCAATCCGATATCGGCGAGACTACTTTCAAAGTTCTCTGTAATGACGCGAACGGCTTTTCAGTCTACGCCATTGGCTATTCGGACGAAACGTATGGCAACACCACAATGGTTCCCTCTAATCTTCCGGTTTCTAACGCCATCGCAACCGGTACTGCTACTTCTGGCGACAATTCAAACTGGGCCATGAAACTTACCGCCGTTTCTGGCGACTACACACCTACTCTCGCCACTGGTTTTAATGCTTATCATGAAGTGCCCAGTAACTATACTAAAGTTGCCACTTTTCCAGCTAACACAGATGCTGTTTCTGGGTCCTCTTTTAAATCTACATATGCTGCGTATATATCACAATCGCAACCTGCTGATACATACACTGGGAAAGTAAAATACACAATTTTACATCCATCCTCTTATATTGCACCGGACGTAGTGGGTACTATACAAAACCTCGCCTCTAGCAATTGTACTACAACGCCTACTAGAGCCGTAGATAACCGCGATGGACAGGTTTATATTATTCAGCGTCTTCTTGATGGCAACTGCTGGATGATGGAAAACTTAGATCTTGGCCGGACGGATCTCACTACAGATCTCACTAGCGCTAATACGAATATTGCCACCACCGTGACGGCTGCTACATTTAATAGCTGGAGAAAAACATCTGGCACAAATACTAGTAGTGCTGGCGAATTTATTCCACTCACGACCTCTAACACAAGTAACGGGCTTGATACTGATGAGTTTTCCGGCACACCATACGGAACGCTCTATAATTATTATGCTGCATCCGCCGGGACTAAATCTGGTAGTACAAATAGCAGTAATGCAGAATATGACATTTGCCCAGCTGGGTGGAGACTCCCAACCGCTTATTATTATGGCGAGTTTTGGATGCTTTACAATCAATATCCTTCTGGTACGCTCATGCGGACACCTATTTCAAACAACGGGGCAGCTTTTGCAATGGCAGGACGTTTTACGGATGGTACGCCAACTAGCCAAGGAGCTACTACTAGCAGATATTGGTCTTCTACGCGAAGTAGCGACACCAATATATGGATTCTACATCTTACAGCTTCGTCGCAAGGCGTTCCTAGCAACAATACAGGGGCTAGTCGTGGCAATGGATATCCTATACGTTGTATTCTAAATGATTTGACTATTTCTAAACTCACATATTTGCAAAACTTTAGAAGTATTACAACTAGAGGTAAAACTTCCATTATTAATTCAATGGAAGAAAACACCACATACAATCTCATAGACGGTCGTGATAATCGTTCTTATGCTATAGCTAAGCTAAAGGATGGCAAAATTTGGATGACGGAAAATCTTGATCTCGGAAAAACAGACTTAACCACTAATCTCGTGTCTGGAAATACAAATCTTAATAGTTATATTACGTATGATACCTTTAACAGTTGGAGAAAAACATCAAATACCGGTACCTATACTGATGGCGAATTTGTAAATGTATCCGGTACGGATTCTAATTCAGGTACACCATACGGAACGCTCTATAATTATTATGTTGCTTCCGCTGGAACTATTTCTGGGAGCTCTAATAGCAGTAATGCAGAATATGACATTTGCCCAGCTGGGTGGAGACTCCCAACTGGTGGAAGTTCTGGAGAGTTAAGTACTTTATATGGATATTATAGCTCTTTTCAGACATTTAGATCACCAATCACAAGTGGTGGGGCCGCCTTTTCGCTCGCTGGCTCATATGAAGGCGGGCAGCCTGGCCTGCTCCAGGGCAATAGTGGCGCATACTGGTCTTCCACTGTATATAATGACACAAAAATGAGTAGTCCTCTGCTGGATTATTCGGCCGGATTTTTGCCAGACGCTTCATTTTCGCGCAACTACGGGATTTCAATCCGATGTGTAGTTAAGTAGCTAGTTAAAATAAAAAAGCCCGTTTAGGGCAAGATGAGGTATAATTGAGACACGATGGTTTACCTGGATTATGCAGCTACTAGTCCACTTTTGCCGGAGGTGATAGATGCGATGCACGAAGCGGAACAAAAGTATTTCGCCAATGCGTCAGCACTCCATACTCCCGGTCATCTTTCGATGAATAAAATCGAAGAAACACGTGAGCTGCTTGCAAAGCTAATTAATGCCGATCCAGACGAAATCATTTTTACTTCCGGCGCATCTGAATCAAATAATACCGTTATCCGCACGTTTGAAGGCCACAAGATTATCACTTCCCCACTCGAGCACCATTCGGTTATTGAATCGGCAAAGATTCTTGGTGGCAACAAAAAACCTGCACTTTATTCCTATATGTACGCTAATAACGAAATTGGAGAGTTGCTTCCAGTAAAAGGCATTGTTTTAAAAGCGCATAAAGAAGGTGGCTTTATCCATTCTGATCTAACGCAGGTATTGGGTAAAATCAAAATAGATGTAAAGGCGTTAGATTTAGACTACGCAACTTTCAGCGCACATAAAATCGGCGGGCCAATCGGCGTAGGCGCTCTTTATATTAGAAAAGGCGTACCGTTTAAGCCACTAATAATCGGTGGTAACCAAGAAAAACACCGTCGTGGTAGCACCTATAATACAGTGGGGATTATCGGGTTTGGTGCTGCATTAAAATTTATTTTAGAGAACGAAACTTGGAAGATATATGACACGAAAATCCGCGCTCTTCGTGATGATTTGGCAAAGCGAATCTTGGCCGAGGTGCCAGGTAGCAGCCTAAATACTGAACTAGAAAATTCCCTCCCAAATATTTTAAACGTGTCCTTTGAAGCGGCGGAAGGCGAATCGATCCAATTATACCTCGATGCAGAAGGAATCGTTGTTTCAACCGGTTCGGCTTGTGCTTCCGGAGATATTAAACCAAGCCATGTTTTAATGGCTAAAACCGGCGACGCCGAAGTTGCGCACTCTTCAATCCGTTTTTCATTTGGCTTAGATAACACAGAGGAAGATATTAAAAAAGTAATGGCGGTTCTGCCAAAAACCATCGATAGATTACAAAAAATCAGCACGGTAGAAAGGAAAACAAAATGAACGAAGGGCAAGACTGGGTATATTCCGATATCGTAAAGGACCACTTTTTAAACCCACGCAATTTTCTGTTTGGTGATGAATCTAAATTTGATTACGACGCAGTCGGTATTGTGGGCAACCCAATCTGTGGTGATCAAATGAAGATGTTTATCAAAGTGTCTGATGACAAAATCGAAGACATTCGTTGGAAAACCTATGGCTGTGCCTCCGCCATCGCCTCCACTTCAGCACTATCTGAGCTTGCTAAAGGAAAAACTCTAGACGAAGCACTTAAGATTTCCGCAAAAGACATCGATAATTACCTTGGTAATCTACCAAAGCATAAATTTCACTGTTCCGTGCTAGGCCACCAGGCACTCGCTGAAGCAATCCAAAAATACCGCACCGAAAATACGAAATAGATAGATTGATTCTGAGAGTTGTCTTTTTTGTGATATTATTACCTTAAGATGACAGAGTTTTGGATAAACGGTATTGGTGGGATTATTATTACAATACTCGCCTTTATAGTAGGCCTTTCTTTTAAGAAAGATCATCCAATTATGGCGAGGTTGTTTGTCATTTTTGCTTTCTGCTGGGTTTTCTTCCCGCTACTTTCGGCTGAACCCACATACATACATAATGGGTGCCTTGTGACCGTTGGGCCAAACGATGATAATCTGGCGTGGCTTAAGTCGCTACTAGTAATTTGTATACCACTTATATCAATTTTTTCTTCAGCAAAAAATAACAAGATATTCTTCGACGATAATCCAAAAACTAAAGTCAGCACGGATGACGATTTTGACGACGGGCTTTAAATCATAATCAGCACGCCTGTTTGCGAGCGAAGCGAGCTTAATAATCAGTGCGCCTGCTGGCGGAGCGTCAGCGGAGCCCCAGGCAGCACCAAGAAACAGAAAAAGACCCGGAGGGTCTTCTGTTTCTTGGTGCACCATAGTGAGAGAAGTTGCAATCATGTTAAAGAAAGATTTAATATGAAATAACCATCTGGCTTATTATTAAATTTATTCTTTATATACCACAAAGAACCATAAATAAAACAAAAAACTATTATATAATAATAACATGCACGAATCCCTCAACCGCAACGACCAAAATGAACAGTTTTCTAACCAATGGGATACGCTATCTGAGAATAAAAAAGAAAGAAAGATAGCCATCAAAGTAATTGAACTGGGCAATACTTTTGTCATCGGTGACAAACAATTAAAAGAGATGTCAGAGACTTTGAATAGCACGATAATGCCAATTAGTAGCGATGCTGTAGAAAGATTAGCTAAATATACCACAACCCTATCTCCCAACGAAGACCCAGAAACGATTAGAGACGAATTATATAGATCAGAATACAATGCCAGAGAACTAGCCTCACAAGAAAAGCAGACCGAAACAATACTATCTCAAGACGAACGCATAGAAACTCATAATCAAGGCCAGTATTATAATTGGGTCAATATTAATAACGGGCACAACCTTGGATGTCAGTCTCGGTTTTACATCGCCCCAACACCAGAAAATACTCATGCATTAATAAGAGAATTAGCCCAAACATTCTCAAATCATGGAACAGAAGTAGAATTCAAATACATGCTGAGCACAACAGCTCAGCCCAACCATTGTGATAGGATAATAATATATAATGGCTTCGGAAAAAAAGAAGAAATAGAGAATATAATCCACGACATATATATAGCCAAGCCTGAATTATTTGAGAAAGCAGAACGTTCCCCATTATGGATAGGAGATACGAGTGTGCCAGGAGTCTATTTAGCACCTGAAACACCGGGCTATTCATATAGTAACAGAGCAGCACAAGCAATAAAGACAGCAAAAACAATAAGTGACTACTTACGGGCTAATATGCCTACTTCAAGCCAACAAGACGGTAAAGAACTACTTAAAGTACTAATTCCATCCATGATGCTACGCTATGGTCTATTTGCAATAAACGACGGAGGAACAATATACTTTTTAACAAAAATGAAAGATGGTTCACCTGGTAGGTTCAAACAAGAAATAAGTGAAGCAGAATGCTCCCAGCCAAACGGCGAGCTCACACTAATTGGGAAACTTGAAAACGAAAACGACAACTACCATGCTTATGATAAATGGTACAAGGTAACCTTCTCTCAAACAAGAGAAGGGAAAGAAGCATTAATAAATAATTTTTACGATTTTAACCTACAGAATGACACGGCAATTCCAGGAATGACTAAGACAATATACTAAAGCAAAAAAAATGGTGCGCCTGACTAGACTCGAACTAGCACAGCCGTGAATCTGGCCACTACCACCTCAAGGTAGCGTGTCTACCAATTCCACCACAGGCGCATGGAGCTATTATAACACATTTTTCTAAAAATGAATAATAATTACGGCGTCTTATTTTTAGTTGCCTTAGTTGCAGCAAAATTCATTACGTCCGAAAACCTATCGATCGGCGTGACAAGTCGCACATTATTAGAAAACGCGCGGGCATTTTTGTTATACAGATACGTCATATTAGCCTGGTATAAGCCAATCGCTGGCACATCATATACCCAGTGCTGTAAAAATGTTTCATACTTCAAAATTCTCATTGTTTCGTCAAGTGTTTCCCTTGCGCCAATCAAAAGATCGTCAGCTAAAGCGTTTCTGTAATTAGAAAGGTTCAGCCCGGCAGTATTAGCTTGTGAAGAATGGTAATAAGGCAATAAATCTGGATCCGCACCGAGTTCAATTTCGTAAACTAGAATATCGTAATTTCTTTTTGCAATAATATTACCAATGAATTCCTGGGTTTCTTCGTAGACAGTCACATTTACATTAAAGCCAAGTAATTCGAGCTGCGTTTTTAACGCATCGGTAACGGCTGGAAGATACCCAGAATTAACGGTTGCAACATTTAATACTAATTCCTTGCCGGCAGAGAGGGTCGCAATCTTTTCCTTCGCTGCATCAAAATTGTACTTTGGAATCTTCTGATAGGTTGTGAGTTTGATCTGCGACTCAATCAGCGGGTAATCTAGCATTACTGTGCCAGGCGCCGCGGTGCGGACGGTGATTAAATCAATTCCCTGTCTAATTGCGGTGCGCATTTCGCGTTTTTTCACCACGTCACTAGAAGTATTAAAGAACATAAATGCGCCTGAATTAATACCGGAATCTTGGCGAACATAACTCGTAGATGTCACTTCGCTCGCCTCCGAACCAGCAAGTTCTGCTGTCGCGGTTACAGCTCCAGAGTTTAGTGCCGAAATTACACTCGCTTTATCATCATAAGTATGAACCGCAAAACTGTTTAGCATTGGCTTCCCACGGTAATAATTTGGGTTGGCAGACAAAAACACCGTAACATTATTGCCGGCGCCGGTCTGCAAAGCATTAAACATAAATGGACCGGATACAACCGGAGCGTTTGAAAAATCATCTTCTACCAAAGTTTGCGGCTGGGTATCTTCTAGTTCGTGTTTTGGCACAATCGGGAATTCAAGCGCGCTCGCAAAATCCGCATAAGCCGAAGGAAGCGTAAAGATAATATGCCCATTTTCATCCTCTTCCACTTTTACACCCTTTAAACTTGAAGAATAAATCGAATTTACAAGTGGATTTTGAATAAGATCAATCGTAAACATCACGTCTTCGTTTGAAATATCCGCGCCATCGGACCATTTAAGGCCTTTTTTAAGCGTGGCCTTCCAAACTTTTCCGTTTTGGGCGGCGGTAAGCGACTCTAAAAGCCCCATGCCAATATTACCGGAATAATCTACGGTAGTGAGCGTCGAGAACATCAATTTAGATAAGACTTTTTCACTACTGGTCATCGCAAACAGCGGGTTCATCGAGTTCACCGGACCAATCGTAGCCTCAGTATAGCTACCGCCTTCTACAAATACATCGCCAGCATATGAAGTGCCAGACCAAAAAGCCTGAGTTATCGCAAGCATCACGAGGCCTACTACAAGTAGACACCATTCGAGAATCAAAAGTTTAATTCCGCGGATATGCGAAACCCTAGCAATCAGGTTTTCCTTGATATGCTCTTTGCTTTCCTCGCGAGCCTTACTAGAAACGCGAGAAAACTTTCGAACGATTTTTTGCCCACGCTTTTTGATTGAACTTGCCATATTATGCTGGAATTATTAATAGTCCTATAATCGATGAAACGAAAATCACAGTAGTAACAATAGTTGTCACAAAGAGCGATTTCTCGAGTCCGCGTCTAGTCGTGTAGAGTTCACCGGAACTGCCAAAGCCCGCGCCAAGCGAAGCCCCGCGTTGTTGCAACAGAATCAAAACAATCGTTAGAAACGCCGAGATAAATATAACTACTTCTAGAAAACTTCCTATTTGCATGATAACTCCTAGTAGTACCATTATAAAGGAATAGGCTAAAAAAGTAAAGTAAACTACTTTAGCATTCCCTTACGTTTAAGGAGTGAATGATAAGTAATTGCAAAGCGGTGCGACTCTTCGTCGATTCTGGCAATCAGCCTAGCGACATGTGAATTGGCGCTGAGCGGTACCAAACCTTTATCAGGGATAATAATCTTTACTCCAGCCGACTTAGAGTGGTCGCCAGACTTATCGCGGCCAATTACTGGTATATGAAATGGCTCAATGATTGGTAGTATTGCATTAACCTGCCCTGCACCACCGTCTAATACTATAAGATCCGGGTATTCCCACTCCGGGTGCTTTAAGCGTCTCGTAATCACTTCTTGCATGCTCTTTAAATCATCGTTAGTACTGGTATGAATCTTAAATTTGCGGTATTCACTTCTGGCCGAAGCGCCATTAATAAATACCACCATACTAGCTACTGTATTGGTACCAGACTGGTGTGAAATGTCGTACCCCTCAATGCGACGCGGTGGCTCATCTAAGTCAAGTAATTCTTGCAGATGTTTCAAAGCTTGGTCCGAAGAAATATCAAGGAATTCTTTATCAGAAAAGACAATCTTTTTCTTTAATTCTTTAAGCCCAAATAACTGGTCGCGCGCTTCGGCGGCAAGCTCGTAATTCCCTTTTGAAGCCTCATCATACATGGTTTTTTCAAGCTCTTTTAATAGTTTTTCGCGGTCTCCCTCAAGATAGCGGATGAGTTTACGAAGATTTCTCTTATAGTCCTTCGCCGTAGTTTTGCCGATTTCAATGCCCGGTGTAAGCCCAAGATCTGTGTCTAAAGATTTTTTGCCGTCATATGGCTTGGTGTAATAAGGAAAGATGCGGCGAAGCATTCTCACAGATTTTTCTACCACCGATTTTCCGTAAAATGGACCGATATAGGTTGCTTTGTCGTCCATTGGATTGCGCGTAAAGGTGATATCTGGCACTTCCTCCTGCATCGAAATCCTGACATAGCTTACAGATTTATCATCGCGAAGCAAAATGTTCCATTTTGGCATGTAGCGTTTAATCATTTCAGACTCTAAAAACAGCGCATCCATCTCGGTATCAACCGTAATCCAGTCCGTGTCATTAATTTCAGCAACTAGGGCCTCAGTTTTTACATCTTTTTTTGATTTTTGGAAGTATTGCCTAACCCGGTTTTTTAAAACTGCAGCTTTTCCCACGTAAATAATCTCACCCGCCGCATTCTTATGAAAATAAACTCCCGGGCTGTCCGGGAGTTTATTCAGTTTCTGTTTTAGGCTCTCGTTCATTCTTTAATTATATAATATAATCAAAGAAAGTAAAGTAAGTTACTAGTCCCAATCTTCGTCGAAATCCCAATCGTCATCATCATAGTCCCAGTCGTCGTCATCGTCATATAGACTTCCGCCGCCGAAACCAGAGAGAAGAGTGGTAATATCTGTAGAATTGGCTGGCACAGTTGCATCTACGCTAGCTTTGTAATCAAACTCGAGATCTAATTTAATTTCTAGGTTAGCTTCATCAATTGCGTAAACAACATAGAGTCTAGAGAATTCATTATCGCCGTTTACCTCAGCATATACTGGAGGAATAGCGCTAATCATCTCAGACAAATCTTCGCCAGTAACTTCTTCGGTAGAGGTAATATCCATACACTTAGCAGCAGATGAATCTTTAAGGCTCTTCGAGAAGTTATTTGCAAACCCTGCAAGCTTGTCAGCATCAAAGGTGAGTTTATAAACTGGGGATTTCTTCTTAGTGATCTTTACGCCTTCAGTGGTGTACTTTACGAATTCATTTTCTTTGTAAATACCAGCAAGGTCGATGCCTTCAGAAGATTCATCCTGGATGGCCTTGGTGAGACACTTAGTGGTGTCGTTTGATGGAACAATGCTTGTTGAGCCCATCATTTCTTCCACTGGAACACTAATCCAATTGCCAGAAAGCTGGTTAATGACCATGTTGATAGAAGCACCCATGCCGGTAGGCGCACAGTTGTCGGTTGTGTCATTGGTACAATTCGTAACAGCCGTACCATCATCGGTACCGGTAACGTTGAAGTAAAGCTTCTTGTCTTTGAATACTTCATCGACTTTTGCTTTCACGGTACTGCCATCAGTA
>CAZCPT010000024.1:0-11336 GCA_964499905.1 uncultured Candidatus Saccharibacteria bacterium
GACGCGCTCTTCAACTACTGCTCCGCCCTGGGCTTCCTGAACGACTAATACCACGACTACGACAAATACTGGCCCGCCGACGTGCACATCGTCGGCAAGGAGATCGTCCGCTTCCACTCGATCATCTGGCCCGCCATGCTGATGAGCATGGAGCTGCCGCTGCCGAAGAAGGTCTACGGCCACGGCTGGCTGGTCATCGACGGCGGCAAGATGTCCAAGTCCAAGGGCAACGTGGTCGATCCCTACGTGCTGGCCGAGAAGTTCGGCGTGGACGCGCTGCGCTTCTTCCTGCTGCGCTCCTTCCCCTTCGGCTCGGACGGCAAGAAGCCACCTTGAGGCGATGATGCCAGTGGTAAACAAGGCACTTTCGGATGCTTCTTGTTCATGGGACGACATAGATGCGATTGCGGTGACGCATGCACCGGGACTGCTTGGATCGCTTTTAATTGGCACATTAACTGCGAGGATGTTAGCAATTTTGCATGACAAACCACTTTATGCGACGCATCATCTGAAGTCACATGTGTATGCGAATTGGCTAGATGAGTCAAAAGATATAGGATTCGAGAGAGCGCTCCGGGGCGCTAGCCCGAGTCTTACTCACTCTCGTTCTATATCTTTTGTTTCTCCTGAATCTCCATTGCTTGCGATGGTGATTTCGGGAGGACATACGCAGTTTCTGTACATAAGAGAGCATAATCACTTTGAGATTATTGGGACGACGCACGATGATGCAGTGGGAGAATGCTTTGATAAGGTAGCGAAGATTCTGGGTTTGCCGTATCCTGGTGGGCCGTCGATCGCTAAGGCCGCTTCTTCTGGTGATGAAAACAGATATAAATTGCCACATCCAAACGTACAGGGATTAGATTTTTCGTTTTCTGGGCTTAAAACTGCAGTACTTAGAGCCGTGCAAAAGGAACTAGGCCTTCCAATTTCGCATCCGAGCCACGATCTAAAGAACCATTTAACAGAGAGTCAGGTGGCGGATTTTGCTGCTAGTTTCCAAAAAACGGCGGTAGATATTTTAATCGAAAAGCTAAAAATAGCAGTGGACGAGCACCCAGATGTAAAATCCATTGTCTTTGCTGGTGGAGTATCAGCTAACCAGGCTTTAAGAGAAAAAGCGAGTGAAAAGCTATTTGATAAACCGGTATTCTTCCCTGAGCCAAAATTATCTGGCGATAACGGCGCGATGGTGGCGGCAGCGGCATATTTTGAAATAAAATCAGGGGTGGAGCCGACCGATCCTTATAAACTAAATATTTACCCAAGAATTTCGATAGAAGAATAAAACCCGCCTATAATAGGCGGGTTCTTTAGTAGTACAAGATAAGTGTACGGAGCGCGGCTTCAAGTTTTTTGAAATATTCCAGGCAGTCTTCGAGGCAGGTAAAGTCTTCGAGTGAAGTGTGATTCACGGTGTCTCTGATTTTTTGGGGTACTTCAACCCCGTGCTCTGCTAGCCGGTCGAGGTCGTAGCCGATGTCGGCGCGCATGTGGATGAAGGAATTGATCCTTTCCGAGGAAAGTACCGGTTTGCCCGGTTCCGATGGGTAGGTTGCGAGGATGCAGATTTTGAAGCGACAGATGTCGCCCAGAAGATGTGAGTAGTAAGTGGCTCTTCTCTGCTGTTCTCTCTCGAGGTTTTCCTCATATTCGATGGCTTCTTTTCTGGCTTTTCGCATGTCTTTAAATTTCATTTTCTCCCCTCCAAAAGATGATTTTAAGCCGCGTTTTAAGATGCACTGAAAAACAATCAGATACTTTTATTATAGCACAAACGCTTTAATTTGTCAATTTTAGAAGAGGGGCGCAAATTCGAAGATTTCGCGGGCAAATGGTATAGTAAGGGCGCAGATAGCGATGACAACTATTAGAAGAAGGAGTGCGCCGCGAAATAGATTGAGTGGGCGAGAGATATTGTAGAGAAGGAAGAAACAAATAACAAATGTGATGATGGCGGAATAGGTGTTTAGTTCAGTGCGGGAAAGGCCCATAAAATGTGCAATTATAGAGAGAGTAATCATTGATATCGCAACGATAACGCCGGTTGGGATGGAGTAGTGTTTGATGTTTTTGATGAAGCGGTTTTTGATGCGGGCGGTGTTTTTCTCGAGGGCGAGGACGAGGCCTGGAAAGCCAATGCAGCAGAAGCTGATTAAGGTCATTTCGATAGGGATGTATGGATATTCGAACGGCAAAAATACAAAAGCGACGGCAAGGATTGAGGCATAGACGGTTTTAGAGAGAAAGAGTGAGGTGGAGCGCTCGAGGTTGTTGATGGATTGGCGGCCTTCGGCGATGATGGATGGGACAGCGCTAAAATCGGAATCTAGGAGCACGAGTTTTGAAGCGCGGCGGGCCGCGTCGGAGCCTTCACCGATAGAGATGGAGCAGTCGGCCTCTTTCATGGCGAGGATGTCATTGACACCGTCACCGGTCATGGCGACGGTATAACCCTGTTTTCTGAGGGCTTTTATTAGAGCCTTTTTCTGGGCTGGAGTGACACGCGTAAAGATAGCGTAGTCTTTTACCAACTCGTTAAAATTAGGGTCTTTTACGGTAGAAAGATCAACGCCGCGCCGGTCTATTACACCGACAGTCTCGGCAATTTTGGTGACGGTTTCGAGATTATCACCAGAGATGATTTTAATAGCGACATCGTTATCGTAGAAGAATTTAATGATATTATTCGCGTCCTTTCGGATTTCGTCTTCGAGACGGACAAAGCCGAGAAGGGTTTCTTTGTCTTTGGTGCGCTTTATGACAGAGATAATACGGAAAGAGCCGGAAATATTTTGTTCTTCTTTTAAATAAGATTTATTCTTTGACATAAATTCGAGGGCGCCCATGAGGTATTCGGTGGAGCCGTTTTTGATGCCAGAATACTTACGGTCGGACGAGAACGGGATGGTTTCGTACTCGCCTGTGGCTTCAATTTTGGCTGTTTTTAGGAACTTTTGGTGAAGAGCCCTACTCGTAGCGTTATCGGACGGAACATGGCCTAGAATAAGCTCTAGCGCGTTTAAAAGGGCATCTTCTTTAGCGCCTTCTGCTACAATATAGTCTTTCACCTTCATTTTGCCGGTAGTTAGGGTGCCAGTTTTATCTAGACAGATGCAGTCGACGCGGGCAAGAGTCTCTATTGAATAAAGATCTTGGACTAGAACTTTCTGGCGGCTGAGGCGGATGGTGGCAAGAGCTAAAACAGAGGAGGTTAGGAGGATAAGACCCTCTGGAATCATCGTGATAAGGCCGGCGACGGTAGAAATCACTGCAGTTTCGGTGGTGGTATCTGGGACGCGAAACCTAGCCCAGAGCAGAAGCGCGCCGATTGGAATAAGGGTATAGGAAATGTATTTTACGATGTTATTCATAAGGGTAAAGAGCTTGGAATCGGCGGTTTTAATGACGTGGGCGGATTTTTCGAGCTTGTTTACTAGATTTTCATCACCAACGTGCTCAACCATGGCGGTGCAAGAGCCAGAAACCACAAAACTACCAGAGATGAGTTTATCACCGGCGTGTTTAGTGATGTTATCCTGCTCACCAGTGACGAAAGACTCGTTTACTTCGATAGTTCCCTCTTTTAAAACAGAGTCAAAAAGGATTTGATCACCGAGTTTCAAAACGACAATATCGCCTTTTACTACTTCTTCAGCCGGGATTTTGGTTTCTTTGCCGTTTCGAATGACGATTGGAGGTTTATCAGAGATAAGACGGAGTTTATCAACCATGTGCTTGGCGCGGACTTCATTGATAATGCCGATTAAAGTGTTTAAAAACGCGATGTTGATAAAAAGCAGGTTTTTGAAGCTGCCAACAGAGGCGACCATGAGCGCTAAAATAACGTTTACAAGATTAAAAAGCGTAAAAGTGTGCTTTCTAATGATTTTCCAGACTGAATTATTCTGCATAAGCCAATTATAGCATTAATGACGGATTTTCTTGGCTAGAGTGTAGGTTTTACTGAGAGATAGTTCAAAGGAGCCGATGAGCTCGACGACATGGCCGCCAAAACCTTTTTTGAAGTCGTAAATACCGTAATCTTTGGAATTTTCATCTGGGAGGCCATTGATGCCGTAGAAATTATAGATGTTAAAATTGTTTTCGGCGGCAAATTTGATCATGTGGTACTGGATGAGATATTGGGCGTTATACTCACGCATATACTTTTCGTCGGAGCCGGAAAAAAGGTAAATCACTTCTTTGCCGTAGGTCATAAACATGGCAGCAGATAACACGGTAATCTTCCCTTCTATATCGGCTTCGGCAACCATGAATTTTACCTCGCCGCGGTCGTGGAAGAGATCATACATGGTTTCGTAGTAAGAAAGTGGTTTATCGGTAAAATGGCGGCGCTCGGAAGTGGACTCGGTGATACCCTTGAACTTATCGAGTTCTTCCCTGTTTAATTCACGAACAGTGACACCCATTTTTTCGGCTTTTCGAATGTGATTTCGAGTATTTCTCTTGAAGCTCTCCATTAGTTCGGTTTCTGTTCGGGTTTCGATTGGTTTAATAAAGAGATATTTTGGTTGGGAAGCGTTTTTCATCTCTTTAAAACCGAGATTTTCGAGGGTTTTTAAAGCTTTTTTGCGGTTAAATCCACCCTCAACTGGAAGGCCGTCGCGGTCGCGCTCTATTAGCTCGTAATACGGATCAATATGAAGAAAGTAGCCATTTTTCGATTTAATGAAGGATTTTAGTTTTTCAAAGAAGAAGTTCACTAGTTTGGTGTCTTCTAGGTCGATAAGCGGGCCGCCTGGGGCGTAAAAATATAGCTTTTTTAAAAATGCCGGTTTAGATACAAGGAGCGAGGCGGCGATGATTTCGCCATCTTTTTTTACTGCCACATAATGAGGTGTCCAGCCGGATTTCTCTCTTAATGAGGCGATTTCTGGCGTTTGCATGAAGGATTTATATGGGCTAGTTTCTGCGTACGCGCGAAAATCTTCGGCGGTGATTTCTTCAAAATTCATAACTCAATTATAGCACAAGTGGATTTTATACTAGAGATCTAGCTTTTCGGAGTAATTTATAGAGTTTGTACTTGGCTGGATTTAAAACAATATCGTAGGTGCCAGCGTAATCTACTTCGTAGCCAGCAAAGGTCTTTTTAAAGGCGGTGAAACCAGCCCACGGGTGATTTGACTGAGCTCCTTCAGGTGCGATTCCCCAGAAATCGAAGACTTTTAGGCCTTTTTCGTAGGCGTCGAGGATTAGCTTGATGGTTAGAATTCCAGTAGCATGAAGTGAGCGGCCAGTATCGGTTTGGGCGCCTTGTAGGTTGTATCTTGTGGTTTTATCGTCAAATACGAGGCCAGCAGCGACAACCTCGGTCTTTTTAGACTCTTCGTTCGTATATTTTACGATGTAGAGCGTGGCGAAATCCTGCTTTAATTCGGTTTCGAGGTATTTTTCGGAAAAGGTACTGATTCCTTTTTTAGATGCAAGGGCTTTTTGGAGATCTAGGAGATAATGAATGTCGCTTGGATTCTTACTAGTTTCGATGGAAACGCCCTTACTTTCGTGGTTCTTATAGTAGCGAAGAAGACGAGACGGGAGTTTGGCCTTTAATTCGTCTTCGTTCCCTGTTAAATCTAGCTGCCAGGTTTCTTTTGGGCTTAAATCTTTTGATTTTTTAGCGTTATTTGGCTTAATTTTTTCAAACTCTAGTAGTTGAGGTTCGATTCTAATAAATAAGGCATGTTCTTTTTTACCTAGTTCTTCTAGGGATTTAAGGGCGGATTTAAGAGAAGGTTTATCAGATGCAACCGGGCCATAAGGTAAATAGAGGTAATTCCCTACTGGAGTAGATTTTTTGATGGCTAAATACTGGTAATTATCAGTGGATTCAAAAAAGGATTTATCACCTAGATCTTCTTGTAATTTTTGCCACTCTCTACTCTGTGTAATCGGTATATTCATGTTTTCATTATATCACAACTATAAGCACGTGCTTTTTATTGACGATTCATTCCTTTTATGTTTTTTCATGCAGAAATTCCGGCTTAATGTCCCAAAGTCGGTTAGTTTTCCCCAACTGTGTCCCACTCTATACAGTTGTTACCCCTATTTTAGCGGAAGCATTTTGCTTTGTCAAGCGGGTTGCTAGCATCAACGGTTGCTAAGCATAAGGGAATTAATATAAATTCCACTAATGGTTTTGTGGAAAAAGTAGGGAATTACAAGTGGAAAAATCCGCCTCGTGCGCGTACTGCTTTTTGGTATGCTACAATTAAGGCATGGCGTATATCCGTAAATTCAAAACTACTTCTGGCGCAACTGGCGTGCAGGTGTGCTACAAGGAGGGGGGAAGAGTTGTGGAAACTAAACACATCGGATCGGCAAATACTGAAATTGGTGTGGAAAAACTGGTGAAAAAAGCCCAGGCCGTGATAGACGAAGGGAAGAACCCACTTTTTAATTTGGATCGTTACAACAAAAAGCCCCGTGATTAAATCCGGGGCCTTTTTATTAAATCAGCTCTAACTCTTGCTTTAGACGGGCGATGAGCTTTTCTTTTTCGGCAATTAATTCTTTGGTCTCTTTTACGAGATGCTCTGGGGCGCGCTCAACGTAGCTTGGGTTAGCCATGCGGGCGTTTAGGGAATCAAGCTCGTGACCGACAGAGAGGATCTTTTCGGTAAGGGCGGTCTTATACTCTTTAATGACTTTTTCTGGGACGTCAAGATAGACTTCGTGGTTTGCCAGAGGCACACGGAGGCCTTTTTCGTGGCCAATATTCGAATTAATGGTAGGAACCTTAGTGAGAGTACGAATTAGATTTGCATTATCTTCCACGAGTGAGTCTTGACCATACATGATGCCGTACTTTTTCGCGTTATTGGTGCCTGGAAGGGCCTGTAAGGTGGCTCTGACTTCCGACACGATAATTCTTATGTTTTCGAACTGCTCGGCCGAAATTGGGTCAAATTTGAGCTCGGCTGGCCATTCTTGGTTAATAATGAAACCGTCGGTCCAGCTAAGGGTTTGCCAAATTACCTCTGTTACGAACGGGGCAAATGGATGGAGAGCGATAAGAATAGTCTCGAGAGTTTTCTTAAGTAACGGGACATTCTTGTAAATCTTTTGGCTTTCGATGAACCAGTCGGCATATTTATCCCAGATGGTTTGGTAGAGAGTCTCGATGGCCTCAGCAAAGCGGTAATTCTTCATGTCTTCGGTGACATCTTTAAGACAGGTGGTTATTTCGCGGCAGATCCAGTCCTCACCCATGTTATCTGTAGTATAGTCAAATAAATCTCCTCCCTCGGAAGCGCTCCGGGCCGCTTGGCCAAGTCCTACTTCCTCGGTAGTAGATTCATTTTCCTCTACCATTTGTTCAATAAGGCGGGAGATGTTCCAGAGTTTGTTACAGAGATTACGGCCGGCTACGACGGAGTTTTCAGAGAAGGCTTGGTTCATGCCAGCAGAGCGGCCTCTTAAAATACCAAGACGGAAGGCATCGGACCCATATTTGGCCACGAGATCCATTGGGTTAATCACGTTACCCTTAGATTTACTCATCTTCTTGCCGTGAGCATCGAGCACAAGACCATGGAGGTACACCTCTTTAAATGGTACCTCACCGGTGATATAAACACCCATCATAATCATACGAGCAACCCAGGCAAAGAGAATATCGGCGCCGGTTTCCATCACATTTAACGGATAGTATGGGTTAAACATTCCTTCGCACCAGTTGGTACAAACGACTGGCCAGTGGGCGCTAGAGAACCAAGTATCAAAGGTATCTTCATCGCGGACGTATTTGACGCCAGCGCGTTCAATCTCTTTAAGATTAACACGGCGGTCAAAAATCCACTCTGGGGCAGCGGTTGCTTCAGTGGTAATCTTTCTAAACATCGGGATAGCAATACCCCAAGGGATTTGGCGGGAAATATTCCAGTCTTTCAAATTCTCAAGGTAATTAATCAAAATCTTTTGCTTGCTTTCTGGGTAGAATTTGATTTCGCCAGCTTCAAGATGCTTGATGGCTTCTCTTGCTAGCTTCTTTACATCGATAAACCATTGCTCTTTTAAGGTAGGCTCGATGATGGTGCCGCACTTATAACAGTGAGCCACGGCGTGAACGATGCTTCTTTCGCCTCTTAGGAGACCAGCTTCTTTCAAATCTTTCAATACTTGTTTGCGGCATTCGGCAGTAGAGAGGCCATCGTACTTTTCTGGGACGTTAATCATGGTGCCGTTTTCGGCGATAACCTGGATGCGCTCCAGATTATGGCGGTTACCAACCTCAAAATCGTCAAAGTCGTGAGCAGGGGTGATTTTTACGGCACCGGTACCAAATTCCATATCGGCGTGTTCATCGGTGATAATTGGGATTTCGCGGTCGGTTAATGGGAGATGTACGGTTTTTCCAACTAGATCTTTGTAACGCTCATCTTCTGGGTTAACGGCAACAGCGGTATCACCAAAGAGAGTTTCTGGACGAGTAGTAGAGACAATAATTTCGCCGCCATCATAGGTGTAAGCGATATCCCAAAGAGAACCTTTTTCGTCGGCGTGCTCAACTTCGATATCGGCGAAGGCGGTTTGATGCTTCGGGCAGAAATTAACAAGCTTTTCACCTCTGTAAATGAGGCCGTCATTCCACATTTTTTCAAAAGTGGTATAAACGCGATCAACGACATTTTCATCAAGAGTAAAGGTAAGGTCGTTCCAGGCACAAGAGGCGCCAAGAGCACGAACCTGGAGTTCCATGTTACCACGCTGTTCAGCAACGAAGTTCCATACGCGGGAATAGAGTTCATCGCGGTCAAATTCAAAACGAGTATGGCCTTCTTTTTCGAGGGCGCGCTCATACACGACCCAGGTTTCAAAGCCGGCGTGATCGGCACCAGGGATATACCAAGAGCTAAGGCCTTTTAAGCGGTAGAAACGAATAAGAGAATCTTGAAGTGCGATAGTTAGACCGTGACCGATGTGAAGGTTGCCGTTGGCATTTGGTGGTGGCATAACGATGGAGTAAGTATCCTCGTATCTAGCCTCTTTACGGTCGTCGACGCCGTTGCCGTCGTCATCGACGGGCAGGGTAGTGATGGTTGGCTGGAAGAGACCAGCAGACTCCCACGCTGCATAAATATCTGATTCAAAGTCCCCCGGTTCGTAACTACTCGTAAATTTCATAGTCTTATCATATCATAATTTTCTAGATAATAAAAGAATAGGCAGAATAGCAATAACAGATGTAAGTATTGACTTTTTTAAGCATATGTGCTATAATTATAAGATATGGGCTTAGGCCTCAAAAACTATCAAGGAGGTCATCACGATGATCGATACGTACCTTTCCAGCGAAGAAAATGGAGCCGAAGGCGCCAGAACTAAAGCCTGGTGGCTGAATAAAGAATGCGGATACAACATCCTTTCCATCGAGCACACCCTGGTCCCGCAGGCGGGATCACTCGCCACGCCTTATGCTCCGAACTATCGGAAAACCGAGCTGGGCTACCGCATCACGGTAGAAACTCTGCCTACTCTGTTTTCCACTCTGATTCCTTCGGTAGTTGAGGCCTAGCGCTCTTGCCCCGCTTTATGCGGGGCATTTTTATTTAAGTTCTAATTTAAAGCGGATTTCTTCAAACTCTTCCGGAGATAGTTTAACCTGGCGGCCTTGGTGCCAATCCTTATCAAAAGGCAGTAAGTGGACGTGGGCGTGGGGGACATCGGTACCGATAACTTTCCAGAGGGTGCGGGCACCGAGAACTTTTTCCATATTTACAGAGAGTTCCTTTACGGTAGCCATCAGGGCGTTAAAATCTTCATCTTCGAGCTCGTAAATCTTATCGACTTCTTTTTTAGGTACAACAAGGGTGTGGCCTGGGGTTTCTGGGTTGATATCGAGAAAAGCCATGGTTTTTTCGTCTTCATAGACCTTGTAGCATGGGATTTCGCCGTTGATAATTTTGGTAAATACACTACTCATTTTTGAATGCCTTTCTTGTTACAAAATAATAAATCACAGCGAAAATAGCGGCAAAGCCGAGGCCACCTAGGACATCAGAAATCCAGTGCATATTAGCAATAACGCGACCATATGACACGAGGGCAATTAAAACCAGCATGATGGTGTAGAGGAAAAAACGAATATAGACATTTGCTATGTATTTTTTAAGATTGATGGCTACCATAAAGAAGATGGTTGCAACTACCATAACGTGAGTAGAAGGGAAGGACGGCTCGCCGGAGCCATTTGGGCGGACATTTAAGACAAAGACTTTATCAAAAAGGAAATAAACAAGTGACATAAGGATGAGGGGGAGTAAAGCCCAGAGAAGATTTTTGTCGATTTTTAGAAATGACTTGCGGCGAATCCATTGAAAGATGCCGAGCCAAACAAAGATTGCAAAAACCGCGAGAGCGGAAATTAATATTACGTCAGTTGCTTTTTCCCATTCCATGACTTTATTATAGCATGAAAAAGCGGGGCTTAAGACCCCGCTTAAATTTACAGGTCTAGAGTAATAGTAACATCGTCTTCATTTTCGATTCTAACGTCGTGGATACTGAAGCGGCTAGTGCAGTTTTCGTAGAAGAGAAGGCCCGCGTATTTGACTCTTTCGTGCTCGAGTTTTTCTAGGTCTTCAGTTTCAAGAATTTGGTTTAGCACCAAACCTTCATCGCCGAGACCGTTATAAAGCTCGTCTCTCACTGCCATGTAGAAGTGCGTGATGCCTTTTTGCTGCCTGGCTTCATCCGCGAGGACTTTAAGATGAAGTATACTCGGAGGACCCTCCTCTAAATGCTTTGTAATACGCTTAAAATCCTTGTCTTTTGGCGACATGAACCGGCGCTGCTCTTCATACCAATCATTGGTCTGATTGTAAACATAGCCGATGAGCCGGATTAGGCCCTTCATGTCGTGTACTGTTGAGATATCGGTATCAAGAATTAGAAGCGAATCACACATAAAAGCCGTACTGATGTTTCTCGCGAGCGCCTCAGTAAAGCGCGCTAAAGCCTTTGCCTCTGAATATCTTTCACCTAACATGGCGATGGTTTGTCGACGAAGCTCATCATAGTGCACGACTGTGCATTTTTTGGGGCCAACCGCTTCTTTGATTTTTGTAGCGAGCCGATGCTTGTCGACCCATTTTTCGCTGGTTAGAATGACAATATTCTCGCGAATCACTAGATCCATTTTTTATACCCCCAATCTACCTGTAAATTTTTAAGGTGCTTCTAAATTATAACATTTTCACCTCTATAATTCAAGGGAACAAAAAAAGACCTCAAAGTCTTTTTTAGTATTTGGTATGCCCGACAGGATTCGAACCTACGACCTTTTGCTCCGCAAGCAAACG
>CAZCPT010000025.1:0-10229 GCA_964499905.1 uncultured Candidatus Saccharibacteria bacterium
GTTACAAGCCACAATTCTACTTCCGTACTACGGATGTTACTGGTGAAGTCGAACTCCCAGCTGACAAGGAAATTGTCATGCCTGGTGACCAAGTAACCTTCAACGTAAAGTTACTCGCTCCAGTTGCTATGAACAATAACGACCGCTTTGCTATCCGCGAAGGTGACAAGACCGTCGGTTCTGGTGTTATCACCAAAGTTATCAAATAATTTGATTTGAAACTAGAAAATCCCCCGTTAATCGGGGGATTTTTGACATTTCACTTTAACTGTGATATAATCCACACACATATTAAATATAATTATCAAGTCTGAAAAACTCCATTCTTTCGAGGTTATCAGACAAGAAAGGTCAAACACATGGCAGAAGCCAAAAAAGACGAGGGATTAACTATCCGTATTCGCCTCAAAGCCTACGATCACCGCGTAATCGATCAGAGCGCTCGCCAAATCGTTGATACTGCGATTCGCACTGGCGCTAAAATCAGCGGTCCAATCCCTCTACCAACTAAGCGCAGCACCTTTACTGTTGTAAAGTCCCCACACGTCTATAAGACTGGCGGTGAAGCTTTCGAAATGAAAGTCCACAAACGCTTAATTGATATTTCAAACGCAAGCCCGAAGACGATTGAGAGTCTTCAAAACCTCTCACTCCCAGCTGGCGTCGACGCTGAAATCAAGATGTAATAAAAAGTCCCCCGCGAGAAGCGGGGGATTTTTTGTTAAGAGGCTTTTACCATCTGTTGCGAGACAACGGCTTCAAGAGTGCCGTCAGGTTTTCTGTGCACGTAAACGGCATAGTTTTGGACGCCAACAAAGCCCACGATAGTTTCGTCCGAAACGTTCGAACGAAGCACCGTGTTGTTGCGGGCGCCCATCGAGAAGTCGTCGGTCAGGATTTCTTCGTGCTTCAGATAATCTTCAGCAAGCTGCTTGATTTTCTGGCTGTCCGAAAGCTTAGCGACCACGACGATGGGACGCTCGTTGATGCTCGTAAAGAGTACGGCGTCGTCCTCAGCGCCACTAACGCGAAGCTCAAATCCTTCGATGGCATAGAGCATGCTACGGTGACAGTCCATGCGCTCAAACACGCCGCCGCCAAGGCTGGCGTTTTTGTGATTTGGCGTTTTCTTGCTGATGTCATAAAGCGATTTCAGAGTACCACAGTCGTGCCACTCGAAATAGCCTACGGCAACCATCAGATGGCCGAGCTGAGACATCATCTTATCGGTAGAGATACCGCTGTATCTCTTATCTTTAAAGATGTTTTTCACGACGTCGGCGCGCCAAACATTGATGCCGGTGTTGCAGGCGGAATTGCCTTTGCGCATGATTTCGTCCGCAGTTTTCTTGTCTGGTTTTTCAACAAAACCGGTGACATGGAAGCAGGCAGACTTGGATTCCTCATAAATGGCGTGGCCGCACCCCATTGCCGTTACGATGTCGTTGACTTTGACGCCAACAATAGTGGCATAGCCGAGGCTGGCCTCATCCACTGCTGATTCAATGGCAGCCCGGAACTCATAGTCCGGGACTAGGTACTGATCGGCTGGTGTATTGATAATGATGGCGTCGGGATCCAAATCATGGATTTTTTCCGTAGCTCTTATCATGGAACCAGCGTAACCGAGCTTGGGGCTCACCTGAATGATGTTCTGCGAAATAACCCCACGGGGCAGGCACTGTTTTCTGGCCAGTGCCGTTTGATTTTCATTGGTAGTAACAACAACTATCTGAGTGGGTTTTACACCGAGAAAAGTAAAGTTTTCGATTACCGCCTGGATGAAAGTGTTACGCTCATCGAGTTGGCAAAACTGCTTGGGGCAGTTTGGGTGGCTGATGGGGAAGAGGCGTGTGCCCTGCCCGCCAGCGATGATTGCAGTCCAAAGATGATTTGTGTCCATGATTTTTCCTCCTAACTGTAAATGTGCATAAAAATATGCCGGAATTGGCATATTATCTTTATATTATAGCATAGATTGAGTAAAAAGTCAATTATTTCGCTTATGTATCGTGTTTTTGGGGTTCTGTGCTATAATAAATGTATGACCGCTAGTAAGTTAAAGAAGCGTTTTTATTTCGTGGCTGCGAAATATTTTCGTTTTTTTGCAAATCGGGCATTTCGCCGTTGGCACCCTAGAGTAATCGCAATTACCGGGTCGGCCGGCAAAACGACGATGCTAAATCTTTTAGAGCACGAAATGGGCAAGAAGGCTCATTATTCTCATGACGCAAATTCGGCATTTGGGATTTCTTTTGATTTACTGGGCTTAAAAGGGGTGAGAGGCTCTAAACTACGTTGGATTTGGTTACTTATTGCGGCACCGTTTCGTGGGCTGTTTTATCGCCACAGGCAGCCATTTTATGTAGTTGAAATTGATGGCGAAAGGCCGCATGAGGCAGAATTCCTTGCTGAATGGCTAAAACCAGAGGTGACTATTTGGGTATCAATTGGACTTTCGCACGCGGTGCAGTTCGAAAAAGTTGTTGAAGAAGGAAAGTTCGATAACCTAGGTGAAGCGATTACGGCGGAGTTTGCAAATCTCCCGATTAATACCTCTAAACGCGTTTATATCGATGCTGATTCGAAGCTAATGGTAGAGGCTACCTCAAAGATTAAAGCCAAGGTTATCCCGATTAAAAAGTCCAATCTTAAAAAATATGTGGTTTACCCGGATTCGACTGACTTTACCTATGGTGATACTACTTTCCACTTTAATCATCCAGAGCCAAAAGATGTGGCATTTAACCTGTTTGTTCTGCAGGATTTAATGAAATATTTGAAATTACCGTTTAATCCAGATTTCTCAGATTTGAAGGTTGCGCCAGGCAGAAGCTCTTACTTTGAAGGCAAAAAAGGCGTCCAGATTGTGGATAGCAGCTATAATGCCCACATGATTTCGATGGTGTCGATTCTTGATATGGTAAAGAGGATGCATGCGGACCGCAAATGGCTGATTATTGGCGACATTGTGGATCAGGGCTCGATGGAGGGCAAAGAACACGAAAAGCTCGCCAAGCTGATTGCTGACGTGAAACCAGACAGAGTGATTTTGGTGGGCCGCCGCACTAAGGAATATACGGCGCCAAAACTTAAAGAACTCGGCGTTTCCGCAGTAGCTACGACCGATCCTAGAAAAGCGCTTTCTTATCTTGAAAAGAACATCACTGGCAAGGAGACCTTAATCTTTAAGGGTAGCCATTATCTAGAATGGATTATTGAAAAACTTCTCGCGAACCCGAAAGACGCGGCGAAGCTTTGTCGTAGGGAAAAGGCCGCGGTGGCGCGCCGTAAAAGTTGGGGGCTAGATTCATGAGCAGACCAGAATTATACATAATCCACGGATGGACTTACACGGTTGAGCCATGGAAAAGAACTCTGGAACTCCTCAAAAATGCTGGTATTAAAGTTACAATGCTTCACGTGCCGGGTCTCACCGAGGAAAGTAAAAAAGTATTTACAATTGATGACTACGTAAAATGGGCCGATGAGAATATCCCAGATGGCGCAATTGCACTAGGCCATTCAAACGGCGGCCGAATTCTTCTCAATTTATCAATTAAAAAACCAGAAAAATTAAAGAATTTGATTTTGCTTGATGCGGCCGGAATTTATGAGGTCACTAAGAAGAAGAAAGCTGTAGCGGCGTTAGCCAAACTTGGGAAACCATTTAAGAAGATTAGGATCATTGATAAGGCATTTCATAAACTCACCGGTACGACGGATTATTCTAGAGCGCCAGAGAACATGAAGAAGACGCTCGCCAATATGATTGAGTCTGACAAAAATCTGAAGTTTGAGGATATAAAAGTGAAAACCTACATTATGTGGGGTAAAAACGACACAATTACGCCACCACGCCATGGCGAGATTATGCATGCCGGCATCAAGGATTCAGAGATCAGATTTTATTCCGGTTGGACGCATGCACCTTATATTTCAAACCCTGACAGTCTCGCAAAAGAAATCATTGCATTAATGGCGAGGATAGCACGGTGAGTCATCATTATTTAGGGTTAGCGGCAAAAAGAAAGGGGGCATGGAAAAGCTTATTTGCCCATGGTTCGAAATACGATTTAAATCATTTGAAGATTTTTTTGCAGGAAAAATATCAAGGCGAAGCGATGCTAACCAAAAACGGCCGCTCGGCTTTGGCGCTGGCTTTGATGGGATATTTTGATAAAGGCGATAAAATTCTTGTAAACGGTTTTACTTGCTACGCTGTGTACGAAGCCGTGAAAGCGGCTGGGTTGGAACCAGTATTTGTGGATATTTCGAAGGGTGATCTCAACTTTACAGTTAAGACACTTGAAGCCGCGATGAAAGACGACGTAAAGGGAATTATTGTCCAAAATACACTCGGAAATCCGGTAGACATTAAGGTAATTGAGAAGTTCGCCGAGCAAAACGGGCTTTTAATCATTGAAGATCTTGCGCACTGCGCTGGTGTTAAATATGCTGATGGGCGCGAAACCGGAACTGTAGGGATTGCAACAGCCCTGTCGTTTGGTAAAGATAAGTCGATTGACACCGTAACTGGTGGCGCAGTAATTTTCCGCGCGCCGAGAAAAAACAAGGTTAAAGCGCCTAACAAGAATCCTAAAAAGGCTGACAACACGAGAGCTAGAATGTATCCAATGCTTTCTGGAATTTGCCGAGGGCTCACCTATGTGCATTTAAGCGGTGTAGCGATGAAGCTATTTATGAAACTTCATATGATTGAGCGTTCGGCGGATAATAAATTAGATTTATCTGTAAAACCATCTAAATTCGAAGCTAAACAAGCTTTGAAACAGTTTGAAGAGCTAAAAGGCGCACAGCCGCTTCGTGAATTTTATCTAGTCAATAACCGCGGCGAAGTATTAGAAAAACTTCGAAAAGCCGGCTACTATTTTGATAGTTTTTGGTACGAAAAACCAGTATCGCCAGTAAGATATTATAATAAAGTGCATTTTAATGAAGAGGCCTGCCCGGTAGCGACTGAAGTGGCCGAAAGAATCATTAACATTCCAACTTATTACGAAAAAGAAGAGCTAGAGAAAGCTAAAAAAATCATAAAGGAGTATCTATGAGTTTTAGCGAAATCGTAAAAAAATACCCCGAAACAAACTTTCTGCAATCTCCTGAATATGGGAAGATGAATGAGCTCTTAAAAGATAAGGCTATTTCTAGTGATTTTGGCGGCAAGGGGCACGCTCTAATGATTGTGCGTAATGCTAAACGCGGAAGATATCTTGAGATCCCATGTGGCCCGCTAACTGACTGGAATGATAAAAAGGCCGTTAAAACCGTGTTTGATGAAATTATTAAAACAGGTAAAGCCGAAAAATGTGTGTTCGTAAGGATTAGGCCGCAGCTTCTAGCTACCGAAGAGAACCTGAAGCTACTTAGCGATTTGGGACTTAAAAAATCACCGATGCATCTTGCTGCCGAACATACCGTAATGCTAGATCTTAGAAAATCCGAAGATGAGCTACTTTCCGACATGCGAAGGCAGACACGTTACGAAGTGCGCCGTTCGATGAAACAGGGGATTACGGTTACCAAGGATAATTCCGAAGAAATCTTTAAGGAATTTCATAAAGTGCAGTCAGAAACTGCTAAGCGCCAAGGTTTTGTGCCGCCTAGTCTCAGTACTTTACTGGCGGAGAAAGAGGCGTTTGATGGCAAAATCGATATTTACGTAGCAAAAACTGCGGAGGGTGAGCCAATTGCTTATGGCATGATTATTAAAAATGGCAAAGAGGGCGATTATTACGAGGCCGCCTCAACTGATTTAAATCGAAAACTACCTGGTGCCTACGCGCTTTTATGGCAAGCGATGAAAGATTTGAAAGCCGAAGGTTATGAAAGATTTAATTTGTGGGGTATCGCACCACCGAATCAACCGAACCACCGTTATGCTGGGGTTACAACCTTTAAAACGGGTTTTGGCGGTGAAGTCGTAGAATACGTGCCGGCGCACGACATTATCCTTTCAAAAGTTGGCTATCTCAAAGATTATATGGTGGAGTCAATTCGAAAAAAGAGGAGACATTTATGAGTGATTTAAGAGTCGAGGATGCAAAGAGCCGCGAAGAATGGGATAAATTCATAAAATCACACGAAGAAGCAAATTTTCTGCAGTCGTGGGATTTTTATGAGTTTCATGCCTCACGTGGTAAAACCGTAGTGCGTCGAGTTTTTTACAATGATAATGAGATTGTCGCAGCATATTCCGGCGTGGTAGAAACCGCCAAACGTGGCACCTACATGGCAATTGCGGGCGGACCGATACTTGATTGGACGAATAGGGGCCTGGTAAAAAAAATTTTTGAAGATATCAAATCCGAAGGCAACAAAACTCACTGTGCGTTCGTGCGCGTAAGACCGCAATTACCACTTTCTGATAAATCTTTGAAGCTTATGAACGAATTAGGACTTAAAAAAGCGCCAATGTATCTCTCGGTTGAGTATGCAGGGGTGTTAGATTTAAGAAAAACCGAAGAAGAAATTTTAGCTGGTGCATCACAAGGTTTTAGAAGAAAACTCCGCAAAGCCGAAAAAGCCGAGATTACTGTAGAGACGACTAGCGACCCAAAGATTGTGAAAACTTTTTACGAACTTGAAGTTAAACACGCCAAACGCCAAGGTTTTGTAGCGTTCTCGGAAAGCTTTCTTACTAAACAGTTTGAGGCGTTCGCTAAAAACGACGAAGTATTAATGTATACAGCAAAAAAAGATGGTGAAATCTTAGCGCAGAACTTTATGATTTTCTACGGGCCAGAAGCCAGTTACCATTATGGCGTTTCGTCGGATCTTGGTACCAAGTATTCCGCCGCGCCGCTACTACATATGGAAGCGATGAAAGAGGCGAGAAAACGGGGAATTATTCGTTATAATCTGTGGGGTATCGTGGGGCTTGAAGAAAAATCACACCGTTTTTATGGCGTTTCGGAATTTAAACGTTCATTTGGTTGCGAAGAGTTGAAGTATACTCCGGCACACGATTTAGTATTAAAACCTGCCAAATATCATCTAACAAAAATTGTCGAAACTGCTCGTAAAAAAATCCGCCACGTTTAGTTTAAACATGATATAATAAGCATAAGTAATAAAGGATTTTTTATGGCACATATAAACCGTAGATTTATCGACAAGCACTGGCTTGTGTTTATCGTTCGTGGTGGGCTCGCGGGTATATTTGGGTTCTTCACAATGTTTGGCGGATTCACCGATCTTGAATCTGTCCTTGCTATCATTAGTGTATTCTTACTCGCCATGGGTATCGTCGACTCTGTGGGTGCTCTTTATAGCTCAACTAAAAAGCACGGTTGGATTAATTCCGTAATTGACGCTTTAATCGACGTCGCCGCAGCGTTACTACTTCTATTCTTTGCTCGTGACGACATTATTGCTGGCCTCATCATTATTGCCGCCTATACCTTTGTATCTGGCATCATTGATATCTTGCATGGTTTTCTTTCAACAATCGATCCTACCGACAGATTCATTCGCGTACTTTGCGGTGTGCTTGGTTCGGTGATGGGCTTTGTTATTCTAAACGCTGGTAACTTTGAATTGACCGTATTCATCCGCTTCTTCGGAGCCTATCTACTTATCGTTGGTATTACTAGCCTCATCTATGGTGCTCACAACCGCGCACAGGACATTGAAGATAAAGAAGCTAGAAAAGAGTCAAGAAGACTTGCCGCTAAAAAATCCACTAAATCTACAAAAACTACTAAAGCCAAAAAATCTACTAAGACCACCAAGAAAACTAAATAAACTTGTGTTATAATTAGGTTTTAAGGAGGACAAAAATGTCTGTTAAAAAGGCAATTATTACTGATGCCGGTTTTGCCAGCCGATATCTACCGATTACAAAAACTATACCTAAAGCAATGATTCCAATGGGTGCAAAGCCAGTGATGCAACTCTGCGTAGAAGAGTGTGCCGAGGCCGGGATTGAAGAAATTGTGATTGTAGCGACCCCAAACACGATGGGCCGCCAAATCTATGATGATTATTTTCATAGCCCGTCCGACAATGTAAAAGCTTTACTTGAAAAGCAAGGCAAGATGGATCGTTTTGAGCCAGTCGAAAAGGTCCTTAGTCTGCCAAAAATTACTGTGATTGAACAGGATGCTACCTTACCTTATGGAAATGGTTCACCAATTTTGTCCGCCAGAAGCTTTGTTGAAAATGAAGAAGCTTTCGTCGTGCTTTATTCAGATGATTTAATCTTTGGTGAAGGTGACGTAAAAACTTTGATTGAGACTTACAACGAAAACAAAGACGCAAAAGCAGTAATTGCCGCCCAAGAAATGCCAGAGGAAGTCTGGAATAAATACGGCATGATTGCCCTTAAAGAAAATGGCACTTTGTCCCACATTGTTGAAAAACCAAAAACACCAGACTTGTCACCAAGTAATCTAACTAGCTACGGACGCTATTTGTTAACACCAGAAGTGTTTGACTATCTAGTCCCAACCAATACTGGCCTTGATGGTGAGCTTTGGACCGTAGATGCTATTACTAAACTTGCTGAAGTTGGCGACGTAGTAGTAGCCAGAAGTAAAGGCAAGTGGATTACAACCGGTGATCCAAAGAACTATTTCCTAGCACACCTTGAATATTCTTTGAAATATTCAGATTATGCCGACGATGTACGAAAATTCGTCGCTGAATACTAATGTGCTATAATTTAGAAAAGGAGTAATTATGGATGTAGCAGAATGGGTGATTGTCGTAATCTTAAGTATTACGCTATTCATCTTCCTCGTGGTGGGAATTATATTAATGTTAAAGGTCTTTGGTCTAGTAGACGAAGCGAAACGGATGATTGCTAAAGGCCAAGATATTGCCGACAATGCGAACGGCGTCGTATCTAATGTAAAAGGTATGACATCGATTGGCGGCGCAGTGGAGAAGCTGGTGGACAAGTACATTAATCAAAAACTTAAAGACGACCCGAAAGAGAAAAAAGAGGAGGAGAAAAATGAAGGAAAAAGCGGAAAAAAATAACGGCGCAGGGAAGTTTTTCCTTGGTGCAGTTTTTGGCGCTATTGCCGGTGCTGTAGCCGGTAAGTTTATCAACGACAAAGTAAAAGAAGTTGAAAAAGAGTGCGCTCCTGATTGTGAGTGTGGACCAGATTGTGAATGTGGTCCTGAGTGCGACTGTGAAACCGAAGAAAAGGCAGAAAAGGTTGAAGAAGTCGTCGAAGAAAAAGTTGAAAAAGCCAAAAAGTCAGAGAAAAAAGCAAAGAAAGCTGAATAGTTAGGCTTATGGAACTGAAGCCTAGCGATTTCGTGCATCTGCACAACCATACCCATTATTCATTACTTGATGGTTTGACTAAGGTCCCTGAACTGGTGGATTTTGTTAAAAAAGATGGGATGGAAGCGGTAGCTGTAACCGATCATGGTACCATGAGCGGTTTGGTTGAGCTAT
This sequence comes from uncultured Candidatus Saccharibacteria bacterium, assembly GCA_964499905.1. Taxonomy (GTDB): domain Bacteria; phylum Patescibacteriota; class Saccharimonadia; order Saccharimonadales; family Saccharimonadaceae; genus Nanosyncoccus. Next base: position 9,434 of record CAZCPT010000025.1, read on the forward strand.
ATAAATGCTGTAATGATGCAGGTATTAAGCCCCTACTTGGTTTAGAGGCCTATGTTGCTGCGCGCAAAATGACCGACCGTGATCCAGCGCATGATAAGCAAAGGTTCCATATTACACTGATTGCGATGAATAACAAAGGTTTTGAAAACCTTTGTCGCATCATGACGAACGCTGAAGAACAAGGCAAATATTATAAGCCACGTACCGATCATGACGAACTCGTAAAATATAACGAGGGGCTTATTTGTCTTTCTGGCTGTATGGGTTCTGAAATCTCGGAAGCGATTCGAGCCGACGATGATAAAAGAGCAATTGAATTAATCGAATGGTATAAGGGCGTGTTTAAAGACCGTTTCTACCTCGAAATGCAAGACCATGGTCATCCAAAATCTAGCACGCATTCAGCTGAACAGAAAAAAGTTAATGATTGGCATATGGCGCATGCTAAGGAGTTAGGTCTGCCACTCGTAGTAACGTGTGACGCACACTATCTAAAACATGAAGACCAAGATGCGCATGAAGTATTACTTTGTATTGGCACGGCGGCTAATCTTTCTGACACCAACCGCATGACCTTGAAAGATTTCGACCTTCACGTAATTCCAGCTGAAGAGATTATTGAACACTGGAAGGATACCTGCCCAGAGGCGGTACTAAATACTAAGAAGATTGCTGACCGATGTAACGTAGATTTACAGCTTGGCCGTATTTTAATTCCAAAATTTCCAGTGCCGGATGGGGAAGATGAGAAGTCTTATCTAGATAAACTCGTATTTCAGGGCCTTGTTTATCGTTA
>CAZCPT010000026.1:0-9792 GCA_964499905.1 uncultured Candidatus Saccharibacteria bacterium
CCGACAAGCGTGATAAGACCATTACCGTCTCCATCGTAAGTCGTGAGACTCATCCTCTCTATCGTAAGCAGTACACGAAAACTCGTAAGTACACCGCTCACGATGAGGAGAACGAGGCCAAGGTTGGTGACCGTGTAGAAATTACCATGGTTGCTCCAATCTCAAAGACTAAGGCATACAAGCTCGTGAAGATTCTCGAGAAGTCACGTGGTACCGTCGAACTTAAAGACGACGTTAACACCGTTGAAATGCCTGAAAAAGTCGGCGCTGACAAGAAGGCCAAGGCAGAAAAGGGGGAAGAATAATATGATTCAACAAGAAACTAGATTAAAAGTCGCCGATAACAGTGGCGCCAAGGAACTCGGAGTAATCCGCGTGCTTGGTGGTACTCGTGCTCGCTATGCGAGAGTTGGCGATATTGTGACTTGTTCAGTTAAGGATGCATCCCCAACTGGTAACGTTAAAAAGAAAGCTGTCGTAAAGGCTGTGATTGTACGTACTGTACAACCAATTCGCCGTCCAGATGGTTCAACCATCCGTTTCGACGAAAATGCAGCTGTGCTCGTTAACGAGGATAAGACACCAAAAGGCACCCGTGTCTTTGGTCCAATCCCTAGAGAGCTTCGTGATCTTGGCTTTACCAAGATTATCAGCTTAGCACCGGAGGTACTCTAATATGGCACAGAATTTGAAAGCAAATGACACCGTGCTTGTGATTTCAGGTGACAACAAAGGCAAGAAAGCTAAGATTGTCAAAATCGATCGTAAAGCCGGCAAAGCCATGCTTGAGGGCATCGGTGTAGTAGAACGCCACATCCGTAAGTCTTATACCAACCCAAATGGTGGTAAGAAGACTATTCATGTTGGCATTAATCTATCGAATTTGAAGCTTGTAGAAGCTGCAAAGGTTGAAAAGAAAGCTGCTAAGAAAGCAGATAAAAAAGACGCTAAGGCAAAGAAAGGAGCTAAGTAATGGCGGATAAGAAATCTGCAGCTAAGACTGCACCTCGCCTTAAAGAGCTCTACAATAAAGAGCTGAAGGCGAAATTAATGAAGGAACTTAAATTAAAGAATATTAATGAAGTTCCAGAACTTAAGAAAGTTATTGTGTCTTCTGGCGTTGGTAAGAAGCGTGAAGATAAGAAGTTCACTGAAACTGTTGAACTTACTATCGCGAAGATTACCGGTCAGGCACCAACTTCGAGACTTGCTAAAAAGTCAATTGCTACCTTTAAGATTCGTAAGGGAATGGGTGCACCAGTTGGTTATCTCACCACCCTTAGAAACGATAAGATGTATGAATTTGTGGATCGTTTGATTAATATCGCACTCCCACACGTTCGTGACTTCCATGGTGTATCTCGTACTGCTTTCGATAAGCAGGGTAATTACAACCTCGGTCTTAAGGAACAAACTGTATTCCCAGAGATTACTTTCGAAGATGCAGCCGTTCTACATGGCCTTGAAGTAACGTTTATTATTAAGAATGGTTCAAAGGAAGGAAGCACTAAATTGCTAGAACTCTTCGGAATGCCGTTTGAGAAAGGAGAAAAGTAAGATGGCTAAGAAATCTGCAGTTCTCCGTGACGAAAAACGCCGCAAAATGTACGAAAAATATAAAGCTAAGCGCGCTGAGCTTAAGGCTGCTGGCGACCTTGAAGGTCTTCAGAAGCTTCCACGCAACGCCTCACCTACTCGCCTCAAAAACCGTGATATGCTTGATGGTCGTCCACGTGGATACATGCGCCGCTTTGGTCTAAGTCGTATTAATTTCCGTGAAAAAGCAAGTAAGGGTGAAATTCCTGGTGTAACTAAGAGTAGCTGGTAGGAGAAAGGAGAAAGACATGTCACTTCAAACAACTGATCAAATCGCCGATTTACTTACCCGCATTCGTAATGCGATTTCGGCAAACAAGACTGAAATTCTCGTTCCTACTTCAAAGCTTAAGGAAGCTATCATCGAGATTTTAGTTAAGAACGGTTATCTTGCTTCATACAAAGTTGAAGATGCAAAACCACGTGGTATGCTCCACGTCGTGATTAATGAACCAGGCACTTTGGCAAAGATTAATGAAATCACTAAGGTTTCAAAGCCGGGTCGCCGCGTTTATTCATCAGCTAACGATCTTCCAGTAGTGAAATCTGGTCGTGGTACGGTTATCGTTTCCACCTCTAAAGGTCTCATGACTGGTCGTGAAGCTAAGAAAAATAGCCTTGGTGGCGAAATCTTAGTTCGCGTTTGGTAATTCAAAAAGTTTGACCGCTTCACAAGTACCACCATATATATAATATATGGTGGTATTTTCTATGTTTAGACAATAAAAATTAGCATAAACAATACTTGAATTAGGTATGGCGTAAGCATTATAATAGAAACATAAAACTGTGGAGGAAAAATGGTAAAAAAGAAAGCAGCTATTGCTTTTTCGGTAGCAGCGCTTGCAGCAGGCGTTAATATTTTGGCGCCGCATTTTGTGGGTGGTGCCTATGCTTACACGATGGACGGTGGCTATGCCGTGCCAGAGGGCGAGACCGAACAGGCAAAGTATAACGATTTGAAACAAGCGATTGCGGATGGCGAGAACGTGAAGCTTGGCTCAGATATTACATATTATGTACAAATATCAAAAACCCCATCCATTACAGTCGATCACTCAATGACATTGGATTTGAATGGTCATGTGCTAGATACTGCTAGCACTAGCGGTGGTTCGGGTGGTAATACTGCAATTGCCGTAACTGGCGAGGGTTCAGTTTTTACGGTATTAGATTCTAGCAATGAAAAAACTGGTACGATTCGCTATGGTCATACTGGCAACACTTCACCGGAGCTCATCAGAGTGGAAGCCGGTGCAAAGTTGGTATTAGATAGCGGTACGCTTGTTTCTCCGCTCGGTAGAGCAAATAACAGAGAAGGTTTCGCTGTGAAAGTTGCAACCGATGGCGCATTTGAGATGAATGGTGGCGAAATTAAGAGTCCAGGCGAAGCTCCAAGTGGCTATTACGGTGTTTTCGCAGGGGGTGCTGGTACGATTGAACTCAATGCTGGTAGAGTTACAACTAATGGTACTGCAGCTTGGATTAAGACTGGTGCGGCTGAAATCAATATTAAGAGTGGCGTAGTACTTAGTGGCGCTACTGGTAAAGACCTCGAGATTAGTACGACCACTGCGACCGGTACGATAACTGGTGTGACCTTAAAAGATGTCGTAATCGCAGGTTCAGTTGCATTAAACAATGTCGCTATTACGGGCAACCTTGATGTTAAAGGTGGTGAGCGTACGCTTAGCAGCGTAACGGTTGGCGGTGCATTGAACATCACTGCTGGTACCACGACAGTTGAGAATGTGACCGTAACTGGTGCTACTTCCGTAACTGGTGGCACGACAACATTTGGCAATGGCGCAGTCCTTAATGGCGGTTTAACCTATCAAGCATCTTATAGCGCTGGGTTGACGATTAACGAAGGCGCCGAGATTAATGGTTTTGCTCAAACTGGCAAGTCCATGAATATGAGCTATACAGACAAAGATACAAAAGAAAAAGTTTCCACCACAGTAGATTCTTATGGTAGTTTAATAATTAACGGCGGCACATTTACCGGCTCGTTTAGTGTTTCTACCGCAGAGCAGATTGAACAGAGCAATACTGCTCGTGAAAACTTCGTGAATGCTTACAACGAACATTCCACAGCCAGTAACCCGATTACCTATGTACCTTATGCGATTGCCCCGGAAATTTCTGGTGGTACCTTCGCGGTGGAGCCAAGTGCGGATGCAATTGTGCCGGGTAACGAAGCTGAGCTTAACGAAGACGGCGTCTATGAAATCTATCCAATTAATATTGATTACAAGGATGAATATCTTGAAGATGGCGGTACCGATGAAGGTCACGTTTCGTCTACGGTAGATTTTGGTGACAGCTTTATTGCTGATAGAAAAGCTGATTTGGTTGCAACTGAGGTTGCGATTGAAGGCTTAACTCTTGATACGGAAGAAGGTGGAGAATTAGTATTCGCTGCTGACATTAAGGTCGTAGACCGAGATGGTGAGGAAATCCCGGTAGAGAATAATTCGTTGGTACTCTACATTGATTTAACCGATGAGCAATATGAGGCATTGGCTGGGTATGATAAGATTCAGGTGGTCTATTTTGTGGACGGTGAAGAAGCCGAGAGGTTTGACGCTGAGCTCATGGGCGAAGCTGGTGGTTACTGGCTACAATTTGAAACTACGCATTTATCAACTTATGGTGTAGTAGGTGTGAATAATTCCAGCAATACGGGTGCCCCGGACACTGGTAGATTCACAGTTGTAACTGCATCTGCATCGGCTGCAACAATTGTGACTTCAGTGATGGTGGGGTTGTTCGTATCTGTCGGCACATTTGTTAAGCTTCGTAGAAGTCGTCTATTTAGAGGTCTATAAAAAAGGAGCCCCTAACCGGGGCTCTTTTTTATTATTTATTTTCTGCTAGCTTTTGATTTTGAGAATACTATTGCAAGAATAGTAAATAGTACGATAGATACATAACCGAAACCGTAAGTAATCTTAGCAGAAGTGATTTCGGCGTTGGTGTTACGACCAGTGTCTGGTGGTTCTGGATTGCCGCCGTGACCCTTGAGGGTGTTGGTTACAACGATGAGACCATCTTCATCTTCGCTATAGCTTACGGTATAGTTAAGATCAACAACTTCTTCTACTGAATACTTAATTTCTGAAACTTCACCATCAATGTTTTGCCACCTTGGTAAGTCATAGAAGCCAAAGTACCAGTCGCCATTTTCGTCTTCGAAGATAATGGTTGAATCGATTTCGTTACCATCGCCATCGAGAAGTTTGAGTTCGAGGCTGGTTGGGCGAAGACCAGAGATGTTGTCACCATCTTGCCATACCTTATAACCAAGAATATCAATTAATTCTGGTTCGAGGGTATTAGTTACGGTGAGAGTGTCCTGATTGTAGCTTGGTTCATAATCGCCAATAGCTTCTTCGTCTTCACTAATAGTATAGGTGATATTTTCGCCTTCTACGGTAACTAATGGGATGTTTTCAAAGGTATAATCCCAGGTGTTGCTATCGTCTTTATTGGCGTGTTCCGCTTCGGTTAAAGTAGCTTCGTATTTTTCGCCGTCGCTGCCAATAAGGGAGATCGTGACTGAATCCAAACGATGACCGTCGCGGTTGCTATCATCGTTCCAAACTTTATGGACGGTGATATCGTCGTAGGTGATAGCTTCATTCTCTACGGTAAAGGTATTTGTATTTGCATCAAACGTATAACCTTCTGCATCGGTTGCGGTAGCGGTGAATTCGTACACGTAAGTATTGATAAGTGACGAAAGGTTTACATCTGTAAGCTTCTTTATTTTAGTAATAGTAATAGTGGAACTTGATGAAAGCAGAATGTGTTTATCTGGTGCGGTGACTTCGGTGATTGTATAGACACCTGCATCGAGGTTTTCGGCAGTCGCTTCACCATTTTGGTCAGTCGTGAGGTTAGTTTCTGTACCATCGTCAGCTTTCAATGTAAAGACTGCGCCTTGGAGTTTTTCTTCAGATTCAGCATCAATTTTTACAACCTTAAGGCTAGTAGTACCACTTACGGTTTCAGTAGCTGGAGTCCAGGTATTCTGAAGGATGTAATCTTCAAGAGTTTGAACTTGCCATTTACCAATTACCGCATATTTGCCGTTGTTTTCTTCGGTGTCATATTTGTAGAAAGTTGAGTCATTATCGTAGGTAGTACCTTCTACCTCAAGTTCTTTTACTGAGTAAATAATCTGTGATACGACACCTTCTTCATTGCGGTACATCGGTAAGTTATAGAAGAAATATGACCAGTTGCCATCTTCGTCTACGGTAACGGTAGCTTCTTTAACCTTATTCTTTTGGTCATCATATAGACCAACTTTGATGGAGGTTGGGCGAAAGTTTTCTTCGATGCCATTATATTGCCAGGTTTTGCTACCACTAACAAAGGTGGTTTTCGGAGTATATGAGTTAGTGATGGTGAGAGGATCTTCTTCTGCATCATAGCTTGGTTCATAATCACCAAGAACAGTTTCGTCTTCTTTGATGGTATAAGAGATCTTATCTCCGGTAACCGTGGTGGTTGGTTTATGCCTAAAGGTGTGGGTCCAAGTGTTGTCATCATCTTCTAATGCATAAGTTGCATCTAGTGTAACTTCATCATCTTCTTCGCCATCGGCAAGAAGAGTAATCTTAAGTGAAGTTGGGCGAGCGCCATCATGGTTGTTTTCGTCTTCCCAAACTTTAGTGATAGTGATGTCGTCATATGGGATAGCCTCATTTTCAACAGTAAACGTACGAGTCTCGGCATTGTATGAATAACCAGCTACCTGTGTGGCACTGATTGAAAAGACAAATTCATACATATTCTGCAAATCTGCAAGATTAACATAATTGAGTTTCTTGATCTTGGTAATTGTGATGGTTGGCTCAGTTGCAATTTGCTTGTAACCACTAGGCGCAGCGGTCTCTTTAAGCGTGTAAGTGCCAGCGTCGAGGTTATCAAAGGTTGCCTCACCGTTTTCGTCGGTAGTTTTAGAGATGGCGGTTCCATCGCTTGGTTTTAGTTCGAAAGTAGCATTCTCGAGAGCTTCACCAGTTTTCTTATCTACTTTTTTGATGCTGAAGCTAGTAGAGCCAGTAACAACTTCGGTGGCTGGAGTCCAAGTGTTTTGAAGAATGTAATCTTCAAGAGTCATTACTTTCCATTGTCCGAGAACAGCGTGCTTACCGTTGTTTTCTTCGGTGTCATATTCAAAGAAGGCTTCAAGTTCATCGTCGTAAGTTGCGCCTTCGATAGCGCTTTCTTCAACTGAATAAACAATCGTTACACCGTTATCGAACTTTGGAAGATCAGTGAATGAGCCTTTCCAATTGGTTGCAGCAGAGACTTCTTTGGTTTCGCCGGTAGAGACCTTGACGCCATCAGCGCCCTTCTTGAAGAGCTCAATAGTAATCTTGCCAGGGAGATCGTCGCCGCTTAAGACGTTGCCGTCGGCATCGTACCAGGTCTTTTCAAAGTCGACTTGGGTTCTGATGTCAAGGAATTTATTGACGACAGTAGCAGATGAAGCAGTGTTGCCAGAAACTACATAGTAACCTTGTCTTTCGCTTGAACTGCTAGCCGTAGTGGCATTTCCAGTGCCGTATTTTTCGGTATATTCAATGGTTGGGTTCTCGTCGTAGCCGTCTTTTGCGGTTTCTTCGACGTAATATTCTACGCCAGAATCAACGTTGACGATGCGAATAGTGTCGCCGATATATAGAGTTGCAGTCAGCTCGCCGTCACCAAAGATGTGATCGGTACGACTATATTTAATAGAACCGTCTTCGTTATATACGATATGAGATTCATATTCAGGGTTTTTCTCACCGTAATATATACGATAATCATAATGATACGGGTTACCTTCTTTATCTACGAGGTGAGCGGTAATTTCGAATGAGTCAGTAGTATCGACTGGATTGCCGTTTTTGTCAACGACTTTCTTCTCGATATTAATACCGCCTTTCAAAGTGTTGGTGGCAGAAACTGAATCCATAGTTTTGAACTCTTCAATACCGGTAATATTACCTGCACTGTCTTTGGTAAAGAAAACGTTTTTTAATACATTATCAACGAGCATTGGGTGATAGATGTAGTTTGTTAATTCGAAGTGACCATTAATATCTTGTTCGTCAAAGTAGTAGTCGTGACCTGCTTCGAGGATGATATATTTTTTACCTTGGAAGGTATACTCGGTGTGGCCTTCTTTCACTGAATTATAAATACTGGACGATTCGCTGATTAAGATACCTGGGGCAATTGAAATATAATCGCTTAATTTCCAGTTGGTTTCTTCGGTTAGACGAATTCCGCCTTCATAGATGGTACCATCTTTATAGAAGTCAAGTACAACTTCACCTTCAACTTCTTCACGTTGCGATGGATCGAGGGAATCTTCCCATTTCTTTTCGAGGGTAAGCTTTTTAGTAGTTAAAGGAACAGGTGGCTTGTTTGGAATTTTAATGGTGGTTGGTTCGGAAATGGTGGTGGTTGGTACACCGTTTACAGTGGTAGTTTCAACGGTTGAATATGTAAGGGTTGGAGATTCGGTGTTAGTTTGTAAACCGTAAGTATCGCCGGTTTTAACGATGGATGCTTTTTGGGCATCGGTTAATTCATCATAGTCTTTTTTACCGTTATTGAGGTCCGCAAGTAAATCATAAGACTCTTGTGATGGCCAAACAGTAAATGAGACGGTTGCGGTTTCACCTTGTTTCAACGTTGTATCACCAAGATCCCAAACTACAGTATTAACACCATTAACATTCCTAATCTCTGCCTCTGGTGCATCGGCCCAAGTGGTGCCACCTTTGGTATATACAAAATTGCCTGCGTTTCCATTAACTGCGGCAGTGGTGAGAGCGGTAATACCATCGGTGAATTTGAGATTAGTTAGAGAAAGTGCGTTAGTGATTTGATTGACAATTTGATCAAATGCGGCGTTCAGCGCTTGTTGGTCAGAAGCATCGTGATAATTATCTGCACCAGCGAGGTTTTGCATTGTGGTGGCGTTGCCGAAGGCGCCAATAGTGTAAAGCGTTGTATCGGCTAAACCTGATATAGAGTCGGCGACGGCTTTTGCGGCATTAAAGTTCCAGCTGTTTGGGTCGGAGCTACCTGAGCCCCATTTGTTAGCGTCGGCATTCCAGCCGCCATTTCTTGTTGTAGTATAACCTGTTGCACCCATTTGGGAGTCACGAAAAGTTGGGTCGCCATCTGAGACGAAGATAACATGATTAGTTTCACCTGGTTGAGTGGAAATACGATTATTTACAAGATCTTTTGCGGCGGATAAGGCGGCTTCCCAGTTAGTACCACCCTGGATGCTATTTGGTACATCGTATCCATTAATTGTATTGTTGAGAGTTGTTCCGTTTGTGCTCCAGTTAGTGGTGCTTCTTACTCCAGTTGCAAAGTTTACAAGGGAGATTTCTACAGTGTCGCTTTCGGCATCTTCAAGGTGATTGTTGTTTAAAAGAGTTGTAATGAGGTTGGTGGTTGCATTTTTAGCAACAGTCAGACGATCTGAAGTACAAGTATAATGGTTGCCATTATATGCTGTTTGGTTGGTACCATATCGCCAAGCTCCGTAAGATCGATATAAAGGGACGTAGTTGCCGTCTACAAGACCATATTGGCCGGTGCTATTATTATTATAGTTATAAACACGCGAACAGCCGGTTCCGTATTCCATGGAATTGGACGTATCGAATACGATTACGACATTAGCTTTAGAAACGGTGGTTTCTGAGCTTTGCTTGCCAGTGACACTTAATGTAATATTATATGTACCATCGCCATTTGGCGTAACATCTTTCGAATGATCTGGTACATCATCAGCTTCGCCAGCCAAAGTAATAACCGTCGTATCAACTGCATGTGCGTTGATAAAGTTTAATGGTATGCTACCAATTGTTAATAATGACGCCATAAAGAAGTGCGCCAATGTTTGCAAAATTTTTTTGCCCCTTTTCAAAACAACTCCTTCGCCTTGAAGGGATGCCCACAAACCTCCGAGATCTTTTTATATTTTATTGATTCGCATTGTAGCTTATATTTGCAAAAAAGTCAATACTATATTATAAAATGCTTATGCTGATGTTTGGGGTTGCTTTACTTAAAATAATATGATATAATGGCAAAGATATTAATTTTAAGGAAAAGATATGAGTCGTATCGGAAAACAACCCATCGATATTCCGGCGGGAGTGACAA
>CAZCPT010000027.1:0-8884 GCA_964499905.1 uncultured Candidatus Saccharibacteria bacterium
TATTTGTTAGAATTTTTATTTTATTTTCTAACTTAATTTTAGTGTAGCACACTTTTGCAAAAAAGTCAATAGTGTTTATGCTTATTTTTGCGTGATTTGTCAAATTTATAGGGGTAAAAATGTATAAAAATGTTGTGAAAAATAGCCCCGCGAGGAGGCTATTTTCGTTTCCGGCTATGCTTTTTAGGCGACTTTTTCTAGCGAAATAGTAACGTTTTCGCCATTAATTTTCGCGATTTCGTCGTAAGCGTAGTTCTCGTTTTTCTTGATGTCATCCGCTAAGACTTCAGTGCGGATGAGATCGACGAAGCCCTCTGGTGGGTTCACCGAGATAGAGAGCTTGATGCGGTCGTCAACCTGGAGACCGGCGTTTTTACGGGCAGCCTGGACGGCACGAATGAGGTCACGGGCGAGCCCTTCCCTCTTCAACTCGTCGGTTAAGGTCTTATCAAGAACAAATTCTTTACCGCATTCAACCTTTTTGACGTTCACTTCGTCCATAATGATTTGCTCATAGTAGTCAGCGAGCTTTTCGCCGGTATAGGTGAGAGACGAAAGTGGTTGGCGGACCTTGATTTGCTCCTCGGTGTCGGACTTTTGCATACGGAGAGCCAAGGCGTCCGTAATAATGGCGCGGGTGCGACCCATTTCATCGAGGATTTCAGTATCAATGACGCCGGCTTCTGGCCAATCTAAGAGATGGACAGACTCGTTTTTGCCTGTCATCTTTTGATAAAGCTCTTCGGTTAAGAACGGCACAAACGGGGCGAGAATCTTAGCCGTGTAGATGAGGACATGATAGAGCGTGGCGAAGGCCTGCATTTTATCGGCTTCATCTTCGTTTTTAGAGAAGCGGCGGCGAGAACGGCGGACAAACCAGTTGGACATGTCGTCGATAAACGGTAAGACGCCTTCGAGGGCCTTTGGAATGTTGTATTCCTCCATGCCGGTGGTAATTTCATCGCGAAGTTGATACATGCGTGAAAGAATCCAGATATCGAGAGGGTTCTTTGGATCAAGCTTCAAATCATCGCTATCGATGTTTTCGACGGCAGCATAGGTAGTAAAGAAGTCGTAGACGTTCCAGAGCATCGCGAGCTTACGATTGACGTCGGAGACGTCTTTGTCGAGAAGCGCGAAATCTTCACCGGAGAGTACCGGGCTAGAAAGAAGGAGGAAGCGGAGCGAATCGGCTGAGAATTGGTCCATGAGGACGTTCGGATCGGTGAAGTTGCCGAGAGATTTACTCATCTTGCGGCCGTCGTTACCAGCAAGCGTACCGGTGGTAATGACGTTTTTGTAGGCGTTTTTGGCGCCGTTTTTGGCCTTTTCACCGAAGGCGCCGATTTCGGCAAGTGCGGTGTTTACGGTGTGGACATAATAGAACCAAGCGCGAACCTGGCCGACGTATTCAACGATGAAATCGGCTGGGTAATTGGCCTCGAATTTCTCCTTATTCTCGAACGGATAGTGCATTTGAGCGAATGGCATGGAGCCAGATTCGAACCAACAGTCGAGAACCTTTTCGATGCGAGTGAAGTGTTCACCATCGATGTCAAAGGTAATTTCGTCAACCCATGGGCGGTGGTAATCATTTAAAGTCTTGCCAGAGAGTTCTTCGAGCTCTTTGTAAGAGCCGACCACTCGGATGGAGCCTTTGTCGCCCTTCCAAACTGGCATGGCGGTGGCCCAGAAACGGTCACGTGAGAGGTTCCAATCTGGAGCCTGCTCGATGTTCTTGGCAAAACGGCCGTGCTTTAAGTGTGCTGGGAACCAGTTGATGTTCTCATTTTCCTCAAGCATCATGGTTTTTTGGCCCTCTACATCAAAGAACCAGGATGGGAAGGCGCGGTACATAATGCGCTCTTTTGAGCGAGGGTTAAACGGATATTCGTGGGTGATATATTCAATTTTATAGATGATGCCTTTTTCTTCGAGGCACTTGGCGATAAATTTGTTACCAGCCCAGGCTTGAATGCCGTGTTCGTCGGTGTCGCGAACACCAAGTTTATGGAGTTCAGCGGCCATTTCTGGGAGGTAGTAGCCGTTTTCGTCCATACAATCAACGAAATCAACTTCGTATTCAGTGCAGAGAGCGTAGTCATCTTCGCCGTAGGCTGGTGCACAGTGAACGATGCCGGTACCGTCTTCGGCCGAAACGAATTTGGCTGGGAGGACGGTGTAAGTGTCTTTTCGTGCTACGGTTCCCTTGTCGCCGCGAAGACCAAGATCGAAAAGACCATCGGCAACGCGGATAATTGGCTCATAGGCTTTACCAACTAGGGCTTTACCTTTAACTGCTTTTTCTGGTTTTAAGTCCTCAAAGAGTACTTTGGCGCGCTCTAAGGCGACAATGAGGGTTTCGCCATCAATTTTGTAATAACCGTATTCAAGATTTGGATTAATAGCAAGACAAAGGTTGGCTGGCAAGGTCCAAGGAGTCGTGGTCCATGCGAGGAAATAAGCGTCTTCACCTTTAACTTTGAATTTCACATAGGCGGATGGGTCGGTGACGGTTTGATAGGCATCGTTATCCATCGTTACTTCGGCCTTAGAAACCGGTGTAGCGAACTTTGTGTCATACATAAGTACTTTGCGCCCTTCATAAATCTTCCCGGCCTCGTAGAGCTGTTTAAAGGCCCACCAGACCGATTCCATGAAGTCCTTGTTCATGGTGCGGTAAGCATCGTCAAAATCTACCCAGCGACCGATGCGGTCGATGGTAGAGCGCCAAGTTTCGGAGTTAGCAACCATGGATTCACGAGCTTTGATGATGTAGTCTTCAAGAGACCACTTGGTACCGATATCACGGCGGTCGGTAATACCGAGTTGTTTTTCAACGAAGTTCTCAGCTGGAAGACCGTGGCAGTCCCAACCCCACCTACGCTCAACACGACGACCATTCATGGTCCAGAAGCGTGGGACGGCATCTTTAACGATAGAACTAAGGAGTGTACCGTGGTGAGGATTACCAGTAATGAACGGAGGACCATCATAAAAAACGTAGGATTTGTCGATTGGACGCAATTCAACTGATTTTTCGAAGGTTTTGTTCTTCTTCCACCACTCTGCAATGGCTTTTTCGTAAACGGCAGCTTTTCTCCGTTCACCTGCTTTATATTTCATATTGACTCCTTATTATTAAAAAATCCAATGCTTTCGCATTGGAACTCTATCGAGCGGTACCATCCAATTTCCGTTAAAACGGCTCTTAATTAATCTCTTACGCGGATTCACGAACGGTTCTAATCGGTTTCCCTTTCTTCCGTCTGCTCGCAGTTGATAGCTGCTCAAACGCCTTTAATAAACTTAGTGTAGCATATTTTAACGAGAAAAGAAAATGCTAAAGCTATTTTTGATGAATATCGAGTTGATTGTATGGGATAGAGATCTTGCGGGATTCGAGGGTTTCAACGATGGTTTTTAGGGCGCTTCTTCTGACTCTACCTTTTTTCTCTGGAGTGGAGACGATTTTAATCTTATAATTTAATGCTGAGCTGCCAAGCTCAGTGAGACCAAGAAGCTCAACGGATTCAACATCTTCGTCTTTCTCAATCTCTTTGATGGCGTCATTTAGAACAGTTTCGGCTTTTTTAACACTGAGCTCATACGGAAGCGGAACATCGATCATGATGTTTCCTGACACAACTTCAACTTGCTCGATGTTGCGGTTGGCGATTGAAATGATGTTACCAGATAGCACCTCTTGAATTTTAGTGGTTTTGAGGCCTACGGTTAAGACTTTGCCAGTGAGACCGTTAAACTTAATGATGTCGCCGACAGCATAATAATTGTCGGAGATAATATCAAAGCCTTTAATAATATCTTTTAGGGCGTCCTGAATGGCAAAACCAATGACGACACCCACAATACCGACGCCGGCCAGCATGGAACTCGTATCGATACCAAATATATTCATGATAGCAATCACTGAAGCAATAATTAGGACGTAGCGACAGACGCTTTTAAGCATCTTTAAATAGGTACGATTTCGTTTATTTGAGAAAATGCGTGAATTCTTTTTTTCACGTCGAGAAATAATATGCGAAATAAGACTATAGATCAAGGTATTAGCAATAATAACGATGAGCGACCAAAAAATACGCTTCACCCAAATGTTTTCAAAGATGTTTCCGACTGTATCCATTTTAAACTAAATAATATAAAACTTCATTTAATAAAGGTAAGGTACGACCACGCCACATGTTACGAACTGCTCCATTATCATCAATTGCGATGATGGTTGGGTATTCTACAATATCGTAAGATTCGATGAAACCAGGGTTTTCGTCTGGGTTCATTTCTTCAATTTCGTACCCAGTTTGGCGACGGAGATTTTCTAGCCAATCCGTAACGCTACGCGTGTAATCTTCGTTGTCTCGATAGACACAAACCACCCTCATACTCATAATTTATTTCTTCCCTTTTTGCTCTTTCAAAATCTTTTCGAAGTCTTCTAGAGTTTTAAATTCACGGAACACGCTGGCAAAGCGAACATAAGCAACTTCATTGACCTCAGCTAAGACATCAAGAACGGCTTCACCAATTTGTTTTGAAGTGATTTGCTCGGTGTTATAAGAGTAAAGAATGTCAGTAGCACGAGTCACAACCTCTTCAATTTCAAGCTCGGAATTGAAGAATTTACCAACACTGCGTTTTACGGCGAGAAGAAGTTTGTCACGATCAAAGATTTCTTTATTGCCACTGCGTTTTAAAACTGTAAGTGGCGGCATCTCGATGCGTTCGTAGGTAGTAAAGCGATACCCCTCTGGGGTTTCGCGACGGCGACGAATCATTTTCCCATCTACCGTCTCACGGCTTTCTAGTACTTTACTATCTCCGATGCGGAATTTATGATCCATGCCCGCTCCTTTTATTTCTTATTCTTTTTGCTCCTTAAACGTTCACGAAGGGATGGTGGCACATCCATTTCGTCATCTTCGGCGACTGGCTCTGGTTCTGGTTCGCTTTTGATTGAATCCCACATGTTCGAACGATTTTCAGTAGCGAATTCTTTAGTATCGGCGGCCGGAGCTTCTGGGGTAAAGACTGGAGCTGGTTCAGTAACTTCTGGTTCTTTTGTATCAGCAGCTTGGGCGTTGAAGTATTCTGAATCAAAACCGGTTGCAACTACAGTGACAACAATCTCATCCTCTAGTTCTGGGCGGATTGAAGCACCAAAGATGATGTTAGCGTCTGGTGAGACTGAGCCAGTAATGACTTCGGCAGCCTCTTGGACTTCGCTCATTGACATATCATAGCCACCGGCGACCGAGAAGAGCACGCCACGAGCGCCTTCGATTTTAACTTCGATAAGTGGTGATTCGACAGCCTGTTGAGCGGCGATAACTGCACGGTTTTCACCTGATGCGCGGCCAATACCCATAAGGGCAGAGCCAGCATTTTTCATGATGGATTTAACATCGGCGAAGTCGAGGTTAATAAGCGAGTGTTCAGTAATGAGCTCAGAAATGCCTTGAACGCCTTGGCGAAGTACATCATCGGCAATCTTAAAGGTTTCGAGAAGTGGGGTGCGAGGGTCGATAGTCTGGAGAAGACGATCGTTTGGAATAGTGATAATAGCGTCAACTTGGCGAGCAAGTTTATCAATAGCTACTTCTGCATTAGCGCGGCGACGGGCACCTTCAAAGGTGAATGGTTTTGTGGCTACGCCAACGGTTAAAATGTCTTTTTTACGGGATTCTTCGGCAACGATTGGGCCAGCACCAGAACCAGTACCACCGCCGGCGCCTAAGGTAATGAAGACCATGTCTGCACCGTCTAGAGCTTTATCGATAGCTTCGCGGGATTCTTCAGCAGCTTCGCGACCTTTTTCTGGGTCGCCACCAGCGCCAAGTCCTTTACCAATGTGGACTTTAGTATCCGCTGATGAGTGGTGAAGAGCCTGGGCATCGGTATTGATTGCAACAAATTCAACACCGGAGAGTCCTACCTCTTTCATACGTTCCACTGCGGAACCACCAGCGCCACCAACGCCTACTACTTTAATACTTGCTTTGCTTTCCACCTCTGTCGGTTTAATTTCTGGCATTTTATATCCTCGCTTTTATATAGTTTTAGTGTACTCCAAAATAACCTTAAAATCAAGAGGAAAATAAGATTAGAACTTGGAGAAGATCTTCTTGAAGAATCCTGGGCCTTTGGCACCCATTTTTTTGCCGGATTTTTTTGAAATTGGCATTTCGTGTTGATAATCTTCGGCTGCAATCATAGCTAGGCCAACAGCCGTTGCATATTCTGGTTTTTCAATGGCTTCGGATACACCACCAAGGCCTTGCGGCGTACCGATTTTAATAGATGCTTCAAGGGCTTTTTTAGCAAAAATATCAATGTCACGTAGGTTTGCACCGCCGCCGGTAAGTACGATTCCCTCTGGGAGACGTTGATCGTATTTGGCAGCTTTAAGTTTTTTACGAATTTCACTGAAAATTTCTTCAAGACGAGCCTTAACGACTTCTTCAACTTCTTTCCTTTCGAAGACGCGTTCGCCTTTACCCTCTTTGCCAACACGGATGAGATTACTTTTATCGGAATTAAAATCGCCAGTGACAAAACGGGTCTTAATCTCTTCGGCCATCTCTGGGTCAATGGCAAGTACAATGGCCAAATCATTAGTAACGTTATTGGAACCGGCCGGGACAACACCGACGTATTGGAGGTCGCCCTCCTCGTAAACGGCAACTGAAGTAGTGGCGGCGCCGAAATCGATGACGGCAACGCCGTTCTCTTTTTGGCGTTCCGAGAGTACCGCTTTTGCGGCAGCCACGACGGCTGGGATGAGACGCTCAGCGCGAACATCGGCGGTAAGGGTAGCTTTTTTCAAGTTTTCGCAATTTGGAGTAAGGGCCGAAACAACATTGGCGCGCATTTCAAGACGAGCACCACACATGCCAATTGGGTCTTTGATGCCCGCTTGGCCATCAAGGGCATATTCTAGAGGAACTACATTTAGGACATCGCGGTTAGCCGGAATACGACCAGTAACTGCAACGTTTTCGACACGGTCTAAATCGGCGCCGTTCACTTCGTGTTCAGCATTACCAATAGCAATCATGCCTTCGGTTTTGGTAGAAAGAATCTGGGAACCATTAATCGAAACATAGGCAGCACGAACCTCATAGCCACCCATACGCTCTGCTTCGCCAAGCATTTTGTCGATAGACTCAGCTGGACCAGTAAGATTAGCTGGGACACCTTTTCGCATACCAGCGGTTTTTCCTTCATTGTAGCCTACGATGGCTAGCCCGCCATCTTTATCAATGGAGGCGATTACGGCGCGAACGTTTTCTGTACCAACGTCTAAACCCGTAACAAAGCGTTTCGAATCATCCATAAGCTTATTGTAACACAATTAATCAGGTAGTGTCAAAACTTCATACCCGTCGCTCGTGACAAGAACAGTATGCTCGCAGTGGCAGCCAATAGAACCGTCGTTCATCTTAACAG
The DNA here is from genome assembly GCA_964499905.1 of uncultured Candidatus Saccharibacteria bacterium. Classification (GTDB taxonomy): domain Bacteria; phylum Patescibacteriota; class Saccharimonadia; order Saccharimonadales; family Saccharimonadaceae; genus Nanosyncoccus. The sequence goes on from CAZCPT010000027.1 coordinate 7,468, forward strand.
TCCAGTTGTCTCCGCCTTCGATGTGATTGGCTGGTTTGCCAAGGCAAGACATCGGTTCAATACAAATGGTGTCGCCTTCAACTAGGACATAACCGTGGCCTTTTTTGCCATAATTCGGGACTTCTGGAGCAGAGTGCATTTCTTTATCGATGCCGTGACCGACATAGTTTTCAATGACACCAAGATGGCCTTTTCTTAAGACTTGTTCAACGGCGTGACCGATGGTGCCAATATGGACGCCCGGTTTTACTTGTTCGATCCCCTCCCACATAGAGGATTCGGTGACAGAAATCATTTTCTTGATAGCCGGTGATCCTTCGCCACCAACTAGCATGGTAAAAGCAGAATCGGTGAAGTAACCTTTGTAGTAGATATCGAGGTCAAATGAGACTTTGTCGCCAACTTCAAATGGTTCATCTTTTGGCGCACCATGAACAAGCTCGTCATTGACAGAGATACAAATGGCTCCTGGGAATTCTTCGTCGAGCATGTCATAGGCGACTTTAGCCCCACGTTTCACGATTTCCTTGCGGACCCAAGCATCTACCTCTTTACCAGTCATGCCAGGTTTAACGTATTCTTTTAGATCTCTTAAGAGATTGCCAAGAATTTTGCCACCTTCGCGCATGGCGGTGATTTTTTCTTGCAGTTTTTCCGGCGAGGCGTTGTCTTTATTCACCATAGCTTTTTTCAATTTCCTCGCCATTCACATCATTTATTTGTTCAACAGCATTTGGGTTAAATTTTTTAATAACGCTGACTAAACGTTTTGTCACTTCATCAATTTTACCAACGCCATCTACGCGTTCAATTGGAATATTTACCTGTTCTAACAGAGGTAAAATTGAATAAATATTTTGTTCAAAGATTTCAAAACGTCGTTCTATGCTGCTAATTTCTTTGTCGTCATCACGGCCGCGAAGTTCCAAACGGCTAATTAATTCTTCTTTTGGAACTTCCAAAATAATGGCCCCGTCGATTTTTTCGGCCATGTTTTTTACGATATATTCAGCCTGCCCGACCGTGCGTGGATAACCATCCAGTATCACATCAAACCCTTCGGCTTCGGTTTTTTCTATTTGATGATTCATGAGGTTAATTACGTCCTCATCTGGAATCAATTCCCCTTTATTAGTGGCATCAGCGTAATCGCCGGTATCACGAATTGCCTGACCGACGGATAATGAGCGCCAGCCAAATATTTCTGAAAGGGCCTTGCCCTGAGTGCCCTTACCCGACCCCGCTAAACCAAATAAAATAATCATAATTCTCCTTCACCTTAATTATAGCACAAAAATACCCCCTTATGCAGGGGGTATCTCTTTATTTAAGCCCTAACTTAATACGTTCGGTCTTTTCGGCCTTCCGAGCTTCGCGGATGATAGCCTTAAGGCGGCGTTCGCGCTTAGAAATTGGC
>CAZCPT010000028.1:0-6430 GCA_964499905.1 uncultured Candidatus Saccharibacteria bacterium
TGCCTTTGCAAGGCAGAGGTCCAGGGTTTGAGTCCCTGTTACTCCACCAATTTAACATTTTAATGATGGGGATATAGCTCAGCTGGTTAGAGCGCGTCACTGATAATGACGAGGTCTCAGGTTCAAGTCCTGATATCCCCACCATTTTTGTTGGCAAAAAACTTTAAGCTTTAAAACTACCGGCTTCTTCGGCTAAACTATCCCAAGTAGTTGGCTTATCTTCCCCTTCTCCACCTGGGCGAGAATAAGTATCATAAAAATCTCTTGGGTTTATAGCATACATATGATCTGGATTGGTAATATTAATAAAGCTGCCTTTTGGCATATTCATCTCGATTCCCCATTGCGAAATTGTTAAGGCTTCGGGAGTTTCAACGAATTTTTGAGGGCCATCGATAGGCTTAAAGATGTCAGGATGATCTGGATCTGCCTCATATTCCTCATGAAGAGTCTTATCTTTAATAATCCATTGGTTTAAATGACCATTTCTATCGATTATTGGGTTACCTTTAGCATCAGTTTTTGTTGCAATCCAACCAGTTTCACCAGTTTCTTCATCGGCCGTTATGGTCGCAACTTTTTCTTGAATAGGATTACCATTCTCGTCTTCGCTCCAAGATATTACTTCTTCACCAACCTCACCTTTTACGGCACTGATGCGAGCGTGTTTGATAGCTTCAAACACCTCTAGGCTCCCATTAGCTAAGCCAGTTTCAACGTATTCTTTGGTGTCAACCTTACGATACTCCATATTTTCCCAACCGGTATTTTCGGTGTCTTTATTATCATTATCAGAAACTAATTCTCCAGAATTCATATTTTTATTGTAGCATATTAGGCCTCTACGCCGTTTTCATCTTGTTTAATGATAATTGCTAATATATAATGTGCTTATGGTTTTAATCTTAATTATTCTCTTAATTATTCTAATTAGAAGGCGTAAATCTAATCAAAAAATTGAAGCCGCAAAGGCTGATTACATTGAACGTAATTATGTGTCGATAGAAACTAAGAAGATAAATGATGAAATCCTGGCAGAACTAGACAAAAAAGAGCCTGATTATGAGAAATTAAAGGCCTTGCGTGCCAAAATGGAGAAGATTAAGTCTCAAGAAGAAGCTAAGATACAGGATACTCCAATAAATAGCGGGGATTTAGAAAGCACATCGACCAGATCTGGCACGAATGGCCTTACAATTGCTTTATATATTGGTAGTCTCTTGGTGCTAGCAGGCGTAGGTGGGTTAGTAGCATCAGGTGCCAAAGAGGCTGGTTTATTATTATTAATTACTATGACAGTCATATTCTACGGCGGTGGCATATTAATACGCAATAATGAAACTCTGAAAATGGCCAGTTATGTCTTTGTCGGTACTGGCATGATGATACTGCCATTTTTGGGCCTATTAATATATGACATTTCTAAATTCGATCCGAGCATGCTCTGGATGATTATGAGTGCTATCGGTGTACCAATGTATATTTATGCTACTTATGTTATGCAGAGCAGGATTTTCTGTTATTTCGCGTTGGCAGGTTTTGTCTCGCTTAGCTGTTCCCTGGCCTCTGTGATGGGCCTAGCACTAGTGTGGTATTTCGTTTTCGTGATGGTTGTGGGTATTATATTTAATATCTTATACGTGATGGGTCTTGGTCAGCAACTCGGGGTAATGCAAAAACCGATGCAGCAAGCCGGTGAATGGTTGCCAATAGCTACGCTTATAACAAGCTTTATGGCCGTTTCAAGCCTAAAAGAAGTAGATTATGTGATTATCCTTGGGGTAGCTTTACTCCATCTGATTTTTGGTTATATTACGAACCCAAGCTTAATTAAAGAAAACTTCTTAAGGCTAATGCTTCCGGCGTGGGCGATTCTGTTTGTTCATCTATTAAGTCCATCTAATTTTACAATCGGTGTTGTGCTGGGTTGTGCCGCAATAGATCAAGCAATGTTTATCTTCTTTAATGTATATAAGGGCCTATACCGCGAGCTTCACCGTAATGAGACGGAAATCGGCTGGATGATTATTACACTAATTAGTTTTGTGGCAGCTGGTGTCTATATTGGCAGTGGTGACGTAAAACAGATTTATGCATGGACTTCGATAGCTCTCGTGATCGATTCGGCCCTTCTTGTCCTTTCTAGATTTACCTTTAAACAAGATGCCTGGTATCTAGGATTAGTATTTACTGGTATTGCTCTCCCAATTACCATTACTGAGGCTGTAGGGCCAGGGATTGATAACATTTCACTCATCCATACTTTTATCTACATCTTAGAAATGGCTATAATGGAAGCGCTATTTTGGAAGAATGACAAAAACGACGGTGATGTGATGACCGTGTTTTCTGTAGGAGCGATTAGTATTGCTGCGTTAGTAACTAGCTGGAGCGACCATCTTCAGGCGATTGTATTGATGCTTGCAGCAGCCGGTTTCTGGGTTCGTGGCTACTATCATAGGAATAAAAAGCTATTAGAGCTTGCCGTTTATTACGCTACGGCTGGGTTATATTTTGTGATTGATTGGATTTATGGCAATGCAAAAACTTGGGATGATGTCCAGATCAAGTGGGCTGTTGCCGCACATCTAATTATGGCTGGGTTTATAGTTACAAGTTATTTGTGGGGCGAAAGAAAGGTACCAAACCGCAGAATCTTAACTGGTTCGCTAATACTAATGATCGTGATGGGTATTATTGCAATTATGGGCGCTTCGTGGGCCATGGTTCTATTCCTCATTGAAGTAATTGCTATTATGCTATTTGGTCTATTTTCGGGGGACAAAGCCATCCGTAATGCCGGCGCCGTTGGCGTATTTCTTGCTGTTCTTTGGTTCACAAAGAGTATGTCGTTTGTTTGGCCATTCCTACTAGGCATTGGTATCATCATTACAGTTGTGTTTATTCTGCTTAATAACGGACAGCAAACACCGCCGAAAATTTCTGGTAAACAATAATACGTTTACGCTTAATCTTGTGATATAATTTGCTTATGGAATACGAATTTAATCTTGGCTGGATGATGGTAGGGCTCGTAATTACGATTGTGGGAGCACTCGTGGTGGTCTTTTATCGTCCAATTGCTGATAACGTAGCAAACGGCGTATCTTCATACGACAAAGTTAAGCTGTTCGGAATTATCACGATTATTGTGGGTCTATTAACAACCTCGAACTTGCTTCTCTTTATTCTTAGATTTATCTTTGGTTTACTGCTTGGAAAAAGCTAAAAAACGATCTGGCGCGTCCATTCATACATTGCGATAGCGGCGGCGGCGCCGACGTTAACTGAACGGGTGGATCCAAAGCTCTCGATAAACCTAACGTCGTGAGCTTTTTTTAGTAGCTCTTCGGTGATGCCGTTATTTTCGGAGCCAAAAATCAGGGTAGTTTCTTTCTTAAAGGCTTTTTCGTGAAGCTCTTTGGCACGCGGAGTATTGTTTTCGATAGCAACTAGTTCCCTACCTTCTTGGTTTTTAAAAAAATCCTCGATGGTAGCATGGTGAACAATTTCTAGATATTTATCCGTACACATAGCACCGCGGCGATTATATTTTTTCTTGCCGATAATATGGACTTTACTTACGTTAAAAGAGTTGGCGGTGCGGACGATGGAGCCGATATTAAAATCGTGCTCAACGTTTTCAATGGCAATTTCAAGCCCGGTACGCTTTTTTGAGAGGGCGTCAAAAACTTGTTCGTTTTTTAGGCCTTTATATTCATCGATGAGATTCCGGGTGTCTTCCATGGGTTTATATTATATCATATCTTTAATTTCACCCCTAATTTGATGTATAATTGTTATGAAAAAGGAGGTAAAAATGAAGTTTGACGATTATCAGAAGAAGGCAGCAAAGTATGACTTTTTTGAGGCAAATGAAGATGTAAAATCATCTGGTTTTTTGGAGAAAATCTTGGGGTTAGTGGGCGAGGCCGGCGAAACTGGTGACAAAATAAAGAAGATTATCAGAGATAAAGACGGCAAAATGAGCGCCGAAGACAAAGAAGCAGTTAAAAAAGAGCTTGGGGACACTTTGTGGTATCTTGCGGGGATGGCGAGATATCTTAATACGCCTTTATCAGAGATTGCGCAGGGTAATCTTGATAAGTTAGAAAGTCGTTACCAGAGAAATAAACTCCATGGCGAGGGGGATGAACGGTGAAAATTCTGCAGTTAAACATTTGGACCGGCAGAATCAAGGGTGCGCTGATTGAGTTTATCAAAAACGGTGACTTTGATGTGATTTGCATGCAGGAGGCGGTGTGGGCCGGAAACAGAGAGCGCCTAGAGAACTTTTTTGCGACTGTAGACCAAATTAAAGAGGTGAGTGGCCTAGAGTACGATATGAGGAGCTCAAACTGGAAAATGAACATCTTTTCGGACGGCGATGTTATGGAGCAAGGCAATGTGATTCTTAGCCGCTATAAGATTACCGATGAGCGAACCGAGTTGGTTTACGGGGAGTATGGGCTGGCGAATTCGATTCAAGATTTTTATGAGCATGCTTATACTTTACAGATTGCCAAGCTTGAAAATGGGCTGACAATCGTAAATCATCACGGATATTGGCAACCAAATCCGATTGGAAACGACACAACTATAGAGGTGATGAAGAAAGTGGCCGGGTTTGTGAAAGAAATAGAGGGGCCACTGGTAATGTGCGGCGACCTTAATATCATCTATGATTCCCCGGCGATGCGTGAATTAGATTTTCTTCGCGATTTAACGGCCGAAAATAAGATAAAAAACACCCTTGCGGGGCTAAAATTTAATGGCGATGTGGCTTGTGACCATATTCTAGTAAATAATTTAGTTAAAGTTTCTGATTTTAAGGTGCTTGATACCTTAATTTCAGACCATAAAGCTTTGACCTGTGAAGTAGATTTTTAGATAATAAAAGGCCCGAGCTTTTGCTCGGGCCATGTGCGATGGGAAGGGGGGATTAGGAGGTTAATGGGGATCAGGTGAAAAATGTGATGGTTCCCTTTCTGGACTTGGTATCGAAGTAAGCTTCGAACCTCGCCGGAACCAGATCGGTCCATTTTTTGCAGACATTGACGCGCTCTTTTGCATCATAAACGGTTTCGAAATGCTCTTTTCCGAGAGCGACTCTGCAGTTCCCCTCAATATTGAAGGAGTGGCTGTTCCCGCACTCATGCTGGAGCGTTGTGATGCACGTCGCATTCATTTCGAGTGGCTCGAAGGCGCAACCGGGGTCTCCCAGGGGAGCGGTGTAACCTTTGGCTACCACGAAGGTCACGGGGATCTTCACGGTCTCATCGTACGCATATTTAAATGCGTCGACAAGGAGTCCCATGCTGGGACCATTTTCGATGTTGAAACGATGGATTTTGCCTGCGGTACTCATACGAATACCCTCCTTTTTAATATTTCTACTTGCATACGCAAGATAGATGCTTTAGTCTCCCATTTGTGACTAACTGATTACATTATACCACACTTTTTAAAAAATGTCAATATTTTAGCTTAAGTAAAAAGCCGCTAGAATTAGCGGCTTTTTAAATGTGCTGGACGAAAGTCGCAATGAGATAAACGCAGGATTTTGAAGCAAGGTAAACATTGTTTTCGAATGCTTCAGCGTCTTCATTGGCTCCGTCCGATACGGCTTTGATGAGAGTGACAGGGATATTGTTGCGATTACAGGTGATAATGATACCAGCAGCCTCCATTTCGCAGACATCGGCGCCAAATTCCCTTCTAAGGCGAGCTTTTGGCTCACCGCCGGCGACGAATTTGTCAGCTGAAGCGCAGGTTAGTTTATTGAGCGCTTCGGTGTATGCCTCGGCGACAAACTCTTTTGCCGGATAAATATAGGGACTGGGGCTGTGCGGGTACTGCCCGACAACGTGATGACCTGAAAGAGTAATGTCGAAATCGGTATGAACGACCCTTTCAACGACGCCAACGTAGCCAGCAGTATGCTCTTCTGATAAACCTCCAGCTACACCGTAATTGATGATTCCCTCGACTTTGAAATTATCGATGAGATACTGGGTACTAGAGGCGGCGGCGATTTCGCCGGGTCCACTCAGGATCAGATAGAGATAATCCCCTACGCCTAGATACCATCTAAATACTTCATAGCCGTTCGTGTTCGGAAAACTCGCTTCGGCGCTGCCGAAAATTTCGACAAATGGCCTAAGTTCATCTTTGGTGGCAACAACAACACCAATTCTCATTTTGATTCCCCCCTTTTTTTGGATTTTAAGGTACCAATAGTCGTTTTTAACAAAAATCCACCTTTGAAGGTGGATTTTTGGTTTAACAACTTGGTTGTGCAATTTTCATCGTAGTCGAAAGCTTAACGTTACGTCTTTATAGATAAAGTTGTGTTCTAAGCTTACTAACACAACCGTAACCGACCTAGATATATGCATCCTTTCGGATTCATACTCATCAATTCCTTCTC
>CAZCPT010000029.1:0-5544 GCA_964499905.1 uncultured Candidatus Saccharibacteria bacterium
TATTACTCGGTTAAGGAAGTTAAGAAAACCAACCTCGAGCATACCACCATCAGGGGTAATAACGTTGTTTGCGAATGGTTTCATGATTTCGGCGAAGGTATCATTATATTGAAGAGCAATTTCGACGCCGGTATCATTAATCTGTTTTTCAACGTAGAAGATGTCGTCTGAAAGGAGTTCCTTGCCGTTATTAAGGCGCTTAACGTAGCTTTTGATGCCACCTTCGAAGTAGAAGGACTCTTTGGCGCCGGTGCGCTCGTCGTTAACGGTAATTAATATTCCCTTGGTAAGATAAGCTTGGTGACGAGCATAACTCGAAACCCAGTTGTAATCAAAATTGGTAGTTTCTTTAAAAATGGCTGGATCTGGGTAGAAAGTAATAGAGGTACCGTGTTCTCTAGGAGCACCTTTTGTGACCTGTAAGTCCATAGTTGGCTTACCAGTGTCAAACTCGATATGGTGAGTTTTGCCGTCACGATAAACTTCGGCAATCATCTTGGTGGAAAGTGCATTTACCACAGATGAGCCTACACCGTGAAGACCAGATGAAACCTTATAGCCACCGTCGCCGAATTTACCACCGGCGTGGAGGACAGTAAGTACCGTCTCAAGAGTAGATTTTTTAGTTTTTGGGTGGATATCTACAGGGATACCACGCCCGTTATCGTCAACGCGGACACCACCATCATTTAGTATTGTGATGTCGATTCGGTTGGCAAAACCAGCGATTGCCTCATCGATGGAGTTGTCGGCAATCTCTTTAATAAGATGATGCAGACCATCGTAGCCGGTAGAACCGATATACATGCCCGGGCGAAGTCGCACCGGTTCAAGCCCCTCTAGTACCCGAATTTCGGACGAATCATAAGCTTCAGCTTTTTCGGCCATTTTTATACCTCTTCTTAATAATACCCCTCTATTATACACCTGTTAAACAAAAAATTCAAGAGAAAAACAGAGAAAAAACAGAGATTTTTGAGGATTATCTAACTCTAAAAACCATTTCTTCTGGCTTGGCTGGCTCTGGGGCTGGGGTTTCAGGAACTTCTGGCTCTGGTTCAGGTTCCGGCATAGGTTCAGGTTCAGGGGTAGGCTCCGGAGTAGGCTTTGGTTCCGGTTCTGGTTCTTCCTCGACTTTTACGGGGGCCGGTGGAGGTGGTAAAGGAGACAGTTCTTCGGTTTCCTTAGTTTTTGGAGCCGGATTATTAGACAACCAGTCGTCTAGGAAGCCCTTTTCAGGCTTTTCTGGGGCCTCTGAGGCGGTTTTACCCGCTGGCGCGCTAGTTGCAGCGGTTTTCGGCTTTTCGGCCGTTTTAGCGCGTTCTGCGACGCTCCAGCGGTCGTTAATTTCCTTCTCCACCTCGGCGCGAGTCTTAGCAAAGCGGGCTGCAGAGTAAACTTTAAGGTTTTTCATTAGATCTTCGTTCGGTTCACCCATTGGAGCCGGGAGGTTCATCGTAAAGGCACTAGAAGGCATGCCAAACATCATCACTTTACAGACGGCGGCATGGTTTGGAGTTTTGGTGAGATCTTCGGCGGTAAAGGTTGGAGTGAAGGCCTTAACCATTAAATCTGCATCTGTCACGCCAACACGGCCACAGATAATCGTACCGACGTTACCAAGGAGTGCTTCCCTGATTTTATCGGTAAGCTGGGTCATAAATTGGTTAGCAACAATAAGATTCAAACGATACTTACGGGCTTCAGAGAGAATAGATTCAAAGCTTTCGGTAGCGAAGTTTTGGAACTCATCTACATAGAGACAGAAATCTTCGCGCTGGTCTTCCGGCATATCTTGGCGGCTCATGGCAGCCTGTTGGAATTTCATGACGAAAATCATACCGAGAAGATTCGAGTTAATATCACCGAGGCGTCCCTTAGAGAGATTCACGAGGAAAATCTTTTTGTTGTCCATGATTTCGCGGATGTTAAAGCCGGATTTCACCTGGCCGAGGGTGTTTCTCATGATGGTATTAGAGAGGAACGGGCCCCATTTTGAGGCAAACCAAGTAATAACTTCACCAGCGTCGTTACTCTTTTGCGAGGCCGGAAATTCCTTAGTCCAGTAGTCGTAAACGGCTTTATCAGTGACATACTTCAGCTTTGCTTTGACGAATTCTGGGTCAGTGAAACATTGCGGAATATCGATGAAAGTAGCACCCGCTGGGTCAGCCATTAAGAGAAGAGCGGCATTTCTAAACATGTGTTGGCCACGCGGGCCGAAGAAGCCTTGATTAGATGGGTCGAAGAGTGATTGGAGCATCGAGATTCCCTCTTGGACGATGAAATCCTTTTGGTCTTCGTTGGTGAACTCAAACATATTCATACCGACCGGATGCTCAATATCGGCCGGATCAAAGTAGATTACATCGTCGATTCTTTCCTCTGGAACACGCTTAAGAAGCGCCTCTACAGCATCGCCGTGCGGATCAATAAAGGCGAAACCGCGCCCGTCACACATATCCTGGAAGGCAATATTCTCGAGAAATACGGATTTACCCATACCGGTTTGACCTATTACATACATATGGCGGCGACGATCATCGTCACTTAGGTAAATGGCCTTCTTGTTACCTCTAAACTCGTTTGTACCGAGTAGAACACCATCAGTAGCAAGTTTGGCTGGGCCGTCAACCTGTTTAACGAGCTGGCGTTCAACCTGAGAGTTCGGGATGGCGCTTTGTTCTGGTAAATGAAAGACAGAGGCGAGCTCGACACTATTCAAGATGTTACTGGTGGTTTTTAGTGGGAAGAAGCGGAAAGTGTAATCTATAGCAAGCTTTTTCGTATCTTTGAAAGTATTTACCTTAAAACCGTTATATTCTGCGTTTTCGAACTGAGAAAAGGCCGAAACTACACCGCCTACAATGGCTTCGGAGCGCGGTTTAGTGGCAGAACAGGCGATAATACGGATAAGGGTCTCAAAGCCCGGATAGCGCATTTTGCCCGCAATCGCCTCAATTTCCTCTTTTTTGACATTCGTAATGACGGTTTCTTCCTTACTTGGCTCGTGCATACCTGGTACTTCCCAAGGGGCACGCAAGATGTCTGAGACATAATCGCTAAGTACGGCACCGCCGGTTTTAACTTTTTTGCCCTTTTGAATGTTTTCAATGTATTCTTTGCCGGTCACAAACCAATTTTTTTGCGCAGGGCGGAACAAAACTTGTACGGCTGCTCCTTCTCCTTTACTCACGGTTGATAAAGCATTTAAAATTGCCATCGAAGCGTCGCGTTTGGTGTCCTCATAGGTCGCAATTGGCAAGTATGCTTCCTTTCTTAAGGTTAATTCGGCACCAGCGACATTATCAAGCTTCCCCTCTGGGGAGAAGATGTTTTCTTCGCCTTTTTCCTCAATCCTAGCGGTTGGATAGGCAGACTGAATAGATTGTTTCACCGTCTCTGTTAATACGGCTGGAACGATGGCGTAATAGCGAATAATGCCGTCTTTTGCGATGATTTCCATCGAAAAATGCCTCTGGCCGTAGAGTTTTGTCTTAATTCCCTTCGTGATAGTCGATGAAAGAATAGAGTACATCACTTGAGCTTTAGAGATGGCTTCGTTGGTGATGTCGCGATTATCGCGTCCGTTGGAGTTAATATCATCGGTGGTAGGAGGCAAATGAATCAAGAGAGAGACCATCTTGATACCTCTTTCGTATTTTTTGGCTTTTCGAAGCTTAGAAATACGAGAAATAGAGACAACCGTGGCCACAAAAACTGCGATTAATACCAGAATCAGCACGCCCACCCAAGTATCACTCATGCCACATCTCTCCCAAAGGAATTCTTAAGATTATTACGGACCATACCTGGAGTGTTTTCGTCACCTCTAATGGCAACGTAAAAACTGTTGATATCACCGGTTTTATTGAGTTTACTGATAGTGCGATCAATTTCTGCTAGAGTAGCGTGGCTAACGCGATCGCCTTTAGTCTTGATAACACTTGCATCAAACTGAGGTTCTGGGGCTGGTTCGGTGATGATTTCTTCGGTTGGGAACATCGGCGGAGGAGTAAGTTCGGCCGGAGTCTGTTCTACTTCTTCTTGGATTTCTTCTATACTCGGGGTAAGAATCTCATTATTAGAGGAGAAAATAGCCCGATTCCCGAGGTTTCTCGGGTCACGATTAGGCAGCCAGGATGCATTATCTGGGCTACTGAGGTCAAGATTGTTTTCCGCTTCAAAAGAATTCTGGTTTTCAGGCAAATTACCAACACCAGCCGTAAAAAAGGGCTGGTTATCCTGAGGATTCTTCATCTGACCATAATCCATATGCTTATTTTATCACATCTAGATGCGTTTTGCCACTAAAAATTCTGCTAAAAATAGGAATATTGCAATTAATCCGACTGTCCAGATATTTATTGCGCCAAAAGATCTGGCCATTAGAAGCATAATTGGGCCAAATGAGAACACTGCAGCATAAAGGTAGTCTTTGTTTCTAAAATTATCGCGGCGAAAAGCCAAACGATAGAAGGTTTGCATGATTAAGGTCGTAAAACCGAAAACAGATACGTATAATGTTGTAAAAAATAATAAAACACCGAAAGGACCAATTTCCGTCGGTGTGGTTAGTGTTAACATTAAAATTAAAGCTGCGAGTCCAATAATGCTAACTGTCATGACAACACGGTTATGTTTCATGACTTCATTATATCATATCTAGTTGATCCCCCAAGTACGTTTTTCCCTCATATCTTTATATGGGGGAAAGCGGGGGGTTATCTGGCGCTTAAATCACAACTATTGGCCACAACCCTGATCCGCTTATTCCCTTTGACCGCTTCACGTATAGTGAAGCATTGTCCTTGCTGCCTTTTTCTTTCATTCTGGTTTATGGGTTTCTAATGTACTAATGAAAGATTTGACTGCGCGCTCGACGCTTTTTGGCGGAGCTCTAGGTTATTCCTATGTTGTAATTTATGGCTAGAAATAACCTTTTCGCCCGCCAAATTCTATGGATCTTTGGGTTTTTCTCGCGTTCTTTTCATGCTCTTTCCTTTTGGTTTTTAGTTTTTGTTTTAGTCATCTCGACTGATTTTATCTTAGCATAAGCATTAGAAAAATGCAAGTATTTTGTTCAACTATTTTGTTGTATTTTTTACATTATGCTCTCTATTTCTTCCCTATTGAACATATTATTTGTTTTTGTTGTATTTTTTACAACAAAATTTGTTCAGTTTCATGATTTTGCTTTGTTGTGGTTTTTACAACGCACAAAAAACCGCCGCGATCGGCGGGCGGATTCTATGTTGGTGGAGCTGCCGGATACTGCCTCCGGGTCCGAGTCACCACATGGACATCATTCTACGTGCATAGTTTCCTGTTTTGTCTTGGCAAAAATCGTTAGCTGCAGAAAACGAAACTGACGAACGCCATAGCTAATTTTTCGAACTATTTTTCGCTACTTAAACAGCCTTATTCCCGTCGTATGATAATTTCGGACTTACGGAACCTTGGACCGAAACCAGCCTTAAAGTAAATTAGGCATAAGCTGGCATGTACATAACATGCGCAGTTTTCGTGTTTTTAGCACTTATT
>CAZCPT010000030.1:0-5405 GCA_964499905.1 uncultured Candidatus Saccharibacteria bacterium
TATATTATTCATTATAACATAAAGAAAAGGTTTAAAAACAAAAAGACTCCCCCGAAGGGGAGTCCCGGCAAAATAGCTAATTAGCTCTTTTGGGCAAGCGTATAGGTAGCAGTACCACGGTATGTACCTTGAGCTTGGTCGTTATGCAAGCTGACCTTGTAGGTTACAGTGTAGGTTGTACCTGCAGCAGGGTCTTGTGCGTTCGTGTTTGCCAATTGACCACTCGTGGCAGCAATATTTGTTGAGCCATCAAAAGCAGTCCAAGTACCAGAACCAGCCGTTGGGGTAGTTGCTGAATAAGCGATAGCTTGACCAGCATTACCGGTATGAGCAAGATCGGTAAATGCTGCGGAAATCGTATAACCTTTACCATTGTTACACTTCGATTCGAAAGTGTTGGAACCAAATGCTACATCAAGAGCACCAGCTTCCATTGCTTTAGTGATATTAGCACTACCGGTCTTAAGTTCAAAAGTACAAGCTTCGTTTACCGTAACAGTAAGCGTATCTACCACCGCAGCCGGATTATCAGCAAAAACGCCAATTACGGGCATGGCAGCAAGTGCAAAAGATGCTGCACCAGCGACTAAAGTCTTTTTCATGTTTGTTTTCTCCTTCCACATTCAGTGGAAAATTAATGTTTGTTATTTATTGTTATGTTTAATGTTTGTATCTGGTGTATGAAACCTTTTACAAACTCGATTATACATAAGCTTTTACAAAATGTCAAGCATATTTTAAAAAGAGTTTTCCACAGGTAAAAATAATCAAAAATCCCTCCGTTTAGGAGGGATCTTCTAGTTTTATTGGGTGAATTATTTTTGCGTTAAGGTATATTTCGCCGTACCAACATATGAACCTTGGGCAATATTGTTAGCCGTTGAAACCTTATAAGAGACCTGTTGCACCGTACCGGTCGAAGTATCAGGACCGGAAGTGTCCATTAGAGTACCATTAGAGGCTGCAATGTAAGTCGTTGAAGAAGAAGCTCCTTTAACGGCAGTCCATCTATTAGTCCCAGCTGCTGTTGCTGAAGCAGCGTAAGGAATACTTCCAGACACACTACCAGTTAAAGCCGTAAATACAGCAGCCACCGTATAACCACTACCAGCATTACATACTGCTGTAAAGGTGCTGGTACCAAAACTATTATTCACAGCGTTTGCGGCCATAGTGTTTGTATAATTACCATTACCCGTTGTACGCGTAAATGTACAGATTTCGTCAACTGTCACAGAAAGGTTGTCTACCACTGCGGCTGGATCAGCAGCAAGAGCACCCATAATTGGCATCGCTGCTAATGTGAACGAAGTTACTGAAATGATTAATCCTTTTTTCATATTTCTCCTCCGTCCTTAACTCGCCATCGCTAATTGATATGATGCTGTACCGGTATAAGTACCCTTTGGCTGGTTATTCTTCAAACCAACTTTATAATTAACCGTATATGTTCTACCTGCAGCCGGGTCTTGCGAATTCTGCGTAGCGAGGGCCGTACCACTCGTTAGCGGGTTAGACGCAGAGCCAAGGAAGGCCGCCCAAGTACCAGAACCAGCTGAAGGCGCAGTCGTACTATATGTTATAGGCATAGTCGCACCGGTAAACGTCAAACTCGAAAAAGTAGGCGTAACGGTGTAACCAGTACCATTGTTACAATGTGCAGTAAAGGTGCTTGAGCCAAATGAGGCGTCATAATCATTAGCCAGCATGGTTTTGCTGTAAGTCCCCTCTCCCGTTGTACGCGCAAACGTACAAGAAAGATTCACGTTTACCGTCAACGTATCGGTAATCGCGGCTGGGTTTACAGCAAAAACACCAACTATCGGCATAGCGGCAAACACAAAAGCTGCTGCGCCTGCGGTTAATGTTTTTTTCATTATTTTTGTCTCCTCCCATTCGAAAATGGAAAATAATTTTATTTTATTTTATTTTCGTTAATTGTGTATGAACCCTTAACACTTCTCATTTTACATATTGAAAAAAATGTTGTCAAGTAATTTTTATGCTTATTTTAAGCAAAGTTTTCCACAGCCCCCAACAAAAAAGACTCCCTTTCGGGAGCCCTTTTTTAATCCGTATTAGCTCTTTTGAGCAAGCGTATAGGTAGCAGTACCACGGTATGTACCTTGAGCTTGGTCATCGTGCAAGCTGACCTTGTAAATAACTACTACAGGGGTACCACCTGATGGGTCCTGAGAGTCAGTATTTATAAGGATGCCACTCGTTGCAGCAATGTTTGAACCGCCTTGGATTTGTGCAGTCCAAGTACCAGAACCAGCTGTTGGGGTAGTAGCAGAATAGGTGATGGCGTCACCAGCACTACTTAAGTGATTAAGTGCAGTAAACTCGGCAGAGACAGTGTAGCCTTTACCATTATTGCACATAGATAAGAATGAGCTGGTTGCGAAAGCCGTGTCTAGTTCACCCGGTTCAAGAGCCTTGGTGTAAGAACCACTCGTACCATCATGGTCGAAAGTACAAGCCTCATCAACCGTAACGGTAAGGGTATCTACCACTGCCGCTGGATCAGCAGCAAAGGCACCAACTACTGGCATCACAGCAAGAGCCAAAGATGCTGCGCCCGCAATTAATGTTTTTTTCATTTTGTAACTCCTTCCACTCTCCGTGGATTTTTTATTTTTGTTGTTTGTTTTAGGTGTATAACCCTTAAACACTTCTAATTATACATAAGCTTATTAAAAAGTCAAGACCTTTTTATTTTCTAAAAATCACTCTCTTATTTACCCAGTCAATGAATTTACCGTATTCATTAAAAGCACCTGCATCCTCATCTGAATCGGCTCTTAAAAATGACTTAACCTCGCCTTTACTAATTATCACAAGTGACGGATAATACTTTACTTTTTCATGAAGCGATGTTGTTTTTAAAGTCGAAAACATCATCTTATAAATCTTTACGCCCTGTTCCGGGAAATAATCCATCGTAAAACCTCTTAAATTATCAGCTGTATCGCAACCAATTTGATCCACAAACACTACAAATGACTTCTTTTCCTCTAATAATCTTTCATAAGATTCCTCGGTTAGCTCTTCGAGTTCCGTCGTACATTCTCCCTCGCAGTAATATTCGTCATCAAGTTCAGTGTATTGATTAATAAATACTCCCGTCACCCCGAGAATAAAGAGCACACTAAAAGCAAGTATTGCAACTAAACAAGCAATCAGCCCACCGACCTTCCTCTGTTTGCTCATTTCTTCTCCGTTAGAGTTTTAAAGTTGATGGTGTGGTATGGTATTTTGTAAAAATCATAAACTGTTTCGCCCTTGGAATTTACACGCTTCACCTCAACATTATTATCGCCCTCATAGAACCAATAGCCACCTACATCATAAATCTTGGTTTCATCCCAACCAAGCGCCACTAACATCGCCTTAGTCATACCGGCATAGCCACCGCCACCGCACATTAAGAAAATCACCTTGTCTTTCGGGAAAAGCGCTTCAAGCATTGCGAGCGATTCTTCATAATTTGCAGTGTACTTACCATCTTTCACAGTGTAAAGAGTTTTACCAACATATGTATCCCCCACCTCAGCCGGAAGCCCCGTGACATTTAATAGATATGGTAAAGGCACTACCTCGAATCCATTTACAAAACCAGAAAGATAGGCATCACCGCCAATCGCTTCGTAATTCCCTGGGTCTTTTAACATTCTCATATCACGGTATACCGCGTCTTTGCGCCCCAGATAATCATCGATATTCTTTTCGTTGATATTCTTATCAATACCAAGCTCACCCCTTTGACCCTCCTCCACTTCCGGAAGCGGTAAAGCGGCTAGATTATCGCTTGGGAAAACAAATCTACCCAGTAAAAATGCACCGAGCACCAAAAGCACCGCGCCTGTCACGAACCACCATATATATTTCTTCATATTACCTCCACTATATTTGTATTAATTATACACCAACCGCTGGCTCATTTGGGCAATTAATTAGAACTCTTTCTATTGCCTCTTTTTCGGCCTTGGTCACCCATAATCCATATTTATATTTTACTGACACCTGTCTTGCCACATACTCGCAACGAAATTTCTTATTAGGCGGTAGCCATGTCGCCGCATCTCCGTCGGATTTATTCTTGTTAGACTCACCTTCTACTGCTAAGAGGTTTAGTGGATCTGTCGCAAGCTCGTATCTTTTCTCATATGTTAGTTGCTGCGCACCTTTTTGCCACGCGTCTGAAAGCGCTACTACGTGATCTATCTGAATTCTGTCGGATATCTCTGTTTTATTAGTAAAAACCATATGTTCACCAGTGTAAGGCTCGTCAAATTCCCCTGCCTGCACATAGCATCCGTTTAGCTTGGCCGTTTCGCCAAGTTCCCTCTTTATTATCTTTTGCCTTAATGGACACCCATCAATTAGCGGCCATCTATCATAAAACTGCTCCCTAGTGTATCCGGTTTTTGGCGCTCTACCTTTTACCTCTAATTTTTCCAAGATTTCTGTCGCTTTTGGTGAATCCTCGTCCGACTCATTCACCGCCACAGCCGAATCATCTTCCACCTTGGTAAAGTATTTTTCATAGCTCTCTGGATTAAGTATCAAATAGGTCGCAACACCAAAAAAAGCAAGTACAACTAGTAAAATTCTTCGGTGTTTAATTCTCATATTAGTATCATAGCAAAACCGCTCGTAAAGAAAAAGGCTCCCTTAGGGGAGCCCAAGATTGGTTTGTACGATTTATCTTAAGAAGGTTTGTTTTCGGGAAATCCGAATTTTGTATTCCGGGTTCTCAGCCCAATAAAGACTAGCGATTTTCGCTCCCCCGCGACCAGTACTCAGTTCCTGCAGTACAGCAACATCATAAACTTGGCGCTCGGAATCTACGAGCCTTTTATATGTCTCTTCAGTCACAACATAGTAGAAAACCGGGAGCCCGTTTTTAAAAGTCGTGGGGCGTTCCGGAACCTCCATGTCGCAAGGCGGAAAATTACAAATATCTCCTGTTACATCATCGTACATGTTAAATTCCGTGCCAGTGAGGTTGACGACAGAATTCGCCGTCCGAATTTTTCTGCATTCTTTCATCTATAGATCCCCCTTGTTTTTAGAGTATACAAAAAACTGACAACTCTTATATTATACACCATTTAAGCATAAATGTCAAGTGAAACTTGTAGTTTATTTCTTTTCTACTACTACCGTCTGAAGTTCCGAATCATATCCGTAGGTAAAGTTGTACTCTGTCTCGCTGTCGTCTGAAACTGTAAAATAATAAGTTGCACCTTCATATCCCATTAATCTAAACATGTATTCCCCTGGCGCAAAATTATTAATCTCTACACTTCCCCGATCGGAACCAGACCAACTAGAGATATAAGGCTCCCCCACAAATACTATCTCGTATTCACTGAGAAAACCGTTTCGATAAGCCTCAA
>CAZCPT010000031.1:0-5286 GCA_964499905.1 uncultured Candidatus Saccharibacteria bacterium
TCTTCCCACTCATATGGGCAACAATAACATGACCATTCTCGAGTTCAACCCGAAATTGGGTATTAGGCAACGCCTCAACAACGGTGCCTGTGAGTTTAATCACTTCCTTTTGACTAGCCATAAATTACCCTACAAGTTTAGCACAAAAAGTAACACTTGTAAAGAGGTATTTTAGAGATTTTTAAACGCTTTGTGAAATCAAAACCGCATAGACGAATTGTCTAGAAAGAAAAGTGCCTTTAGTTTGTGACCATTCACCACTACAAGTAATAAGAGTAATTGATTCCGTACCTTTAACTGGTGAACGCATAGCTGTAGCCATTTCTTTGTTTGCATTCTCTAATGCTACCTGTTTATTCTCGCGCACTTCATAATTGAACTTAATTCCATCACCTCTTTCAACAATAATAATATCGCCCTGGTTCAAATTTGGCAGATCCTTAAAGACGCCGTGAACCCTTGGACCACCATTGTGCCCATCAATCACTAACGTCTTTCCCGCACCAGGCTTGCCAGAATCCACGTACCAACCTACATCGTGAATATTGCGCGGTGTGCTTAGCGCCCCGTCTGAATCAACCCCCATCGCGAGAACTCTAGCATTATAAATACTTAATTTTGGAATAGTCAAATATCTCGGGCGATCCGCGGCTACAGTATATTCCCTTACTTCAGTTTCTGTAGGTTTTTCTTCAATTAATTCCTCTTGCTCAGCCGGAATATTGGCAATCGTTGCATCACGCTCGCTACCCTCCATCCTAGGATAGTAATCGGCCTCATATAAGGCAACTCGAATGAAAAACACCAAAACAAATATACACAAAATCGAAACAATTATATATTTCGCAATTTGTTTTGGACTAGTATTAATCTTCAGGCTCATTGGAGAAATCATCGTAAGTTATCATTAGAGCTCTGGAATCCACCGACCTTAGATTCTCTAACGCCACCGTTACTACGATAAGAAGCCCAGTACCGGAAATCGAAAGACCAATTGGAGCACCAGTCACCACAATAAATACGTAATCCGTGATAAATGGGAGCATTGCAATTAAACCAAGCGCTAATGCACCAAATAAATCAAGACGATTAACAACCTTGCTTAAGTATTCTGCTGTCTTAGCGCCGGGTCTGACGCCTTCAATGAATCCACCCTGCTTCTGTAAGTTGTCTGCTATTTCTTTAGTATTAAAGATGATTGAAGTATAGAAATAAGTAAATGCAAACACTAATAAAAAGTAGATTGCTGGGTAAATAAACCAGCGACCAGTAATACCATCCGGATAAAGTGAAGCATAATTGCTTGCCGAAGGCGCCGTAAAGGTAGTAATAAGTGACTGGCCAAATTCATTTCCAGCATCGAATGATGTAATCACTTGGCCAATAAGAGCTGGGAGAGACAAGAATGCGGTTGCGAAAATCACTGGAATCACGCCAGCAGCAATTAGTTTAATTGGCAAAATTGATTTAATTCCACCATATGATGAGTTGCCATGTACGCGCTTAGCGTAATTAATTGTGATGACCCGCTGTGCCTCATTTAATTTCACCAAGAAGTAAATCACTACCAGCATTGCAATACTAAAGGCAAACACAATCCAGAATGTAGTAGGGTTAAACGGTAAATCAAGCCAGCCAAAGAGCTGCAAAGAACCTTGGCTTGTATCAAGAAGGCTTGCACCAAGCGCGCCCATCGTTGAAGGAAGCTGAGTAATAATCGAAGCAAAGATCATGGTTGAAATACCATTGCCAATACCCTGCTCAGTGATAAGTTCACCCATCCACATTAGGATTACCGAACCCGCCGTCATGGACACTACTGAGAGCACCCAGTCTCCAGCAGTAGGCACGAAATCGGTAGAAATATTTGATGAAACGACTGATTGGTAAAGAATAAAGATGTAAGCCACGGATTGAATAATAGCTAGTGGCACCGTAAGCATGCGGGTCCACTGATTAATCTTACGGCGACCGGTTTCGCCATCATTTGATAATTCCTCAAGACGCGGAATTGCTTTAGTAAGAAGCTGGACCACGATAGAACCAGTAATATATGGTGACATACCGACAAGAATAATACTGAACGATGCCAAGCCACCACCAGAAATGAGGTTCAAGAAATTCGAGAAATCAGACTTTTCCATTAAATTAGACACAGCTTCTTTAAATGTAGAAGCATCGCCCATCGGAACCGGAATTTTAGCGAGAAATCTATAGGCAACCAAAATACCAAAGATAATCAATACTCGCTTCAGCATGTCTTTATTTTTTAGGGATTTGAAAATAGTCTTGAAATGCATAAAAACCTCTTGTCTCTAATTATCATACCATACATTAGCCCTAAAAAAAAGTCCCCGAAGGGACTTTTTTCTGTGATTTACTAGATTTCTTCTAGCTCTTCTGGAGTTGGCTCCGAAGCAGTTTCGATTGGCGTAACGCCAGTGCCTACTGGAATCTTACGGCCGATGATTACATTCTCTTTAAGACCACGGAGTCTATCAACACGACCATTAATAGCTGCGTTGATAAGCACACGTGTAGTATCCTGGAAGGATGCGGCTGAAAGGAACGAATCCGAGAAGATAGACACCTTGGTAATACCAAGCAAGAGATTTGTATAGGTGGCTGGGGTTTTACCCTCTTCTTCGAGTCTCTTGTTTTCAATAATCACAGAAGATCTCGAAGTGATATCACCAGTTACAAATTCAGAATCACCTGGTTCTACAATTTGGACGCGAGAGAACATCTGGCGTACCAAGATTTCAAGGTGCTTTGGTGAAATCTCATGACCTTGGGCTGAATAAACCGATAGGACATCATTCATGATGTAGCGTTCAGTTTCTTCGATACCCTTGTACTTCATGAGGTCTTGGAGGTTCAAAGAACCAGTCGTGAGGCGATCACCAGCTTTCACAGTATCGTTGGATTTAACCACGAGTTCTGCATCACCAGGAATCTCGACACGAACCGACGTATTGGCTGCACTAACAAGGAGCACTGCATCTTTCACGATTTGTGCATTCGCATCGCACTTAGCTTTTACAGCGGCCTTGTCGCTAGTCTTCTTAAGAATAGTAGCACCAGCCTTTACAAACTCACCGTCCTTCACCATTGGCTTGCGACCTTCAAGTTCAATTCTGGTAATCTCACCAGATTGTGGGGTGATTTGAACGACGTAGTGGTTACCATCTTCCCAAGCTTCAACAACACCGTCGATTGGTGAAACATATGCTTGACCTTTTGGTGTACGAGCCTCGAGGAGCTCTTCTACACGAGGAAGACCTCTTGCGATAGCACCAGAACCTGCCACACCAGAACCGTGCTTGGTATCGAGCGTGAGCTGCGTACCTGGTTCACCAAGTGACTGAGCGGCAATCACACCAACCGGCTCATTAGCGGCTACGAGTTCACGGGTAGACATATCTACACCGTAAGCCTTGCGTGGCACACCATCAACAGCGGTGGTTGAAAGTACAGATTGAATCTTAACAGATTGGATGTTATCGTCAGCATCAATTTGTTTGGCAATATCATTAGTGATGAGTTCATCAGCTTCAATATAGCCAGGAACTGCTTCAGCCGTGTAACGACCAGCGATACGAGCAATGAAGTCAATACCAGACGCTTCGGTCTCAGACTTGTATACAGTAAAGCCTGGGTCTTCAGCAACTTCGTCGGTCGTAAATACATCTTGCGATACATCTACGAGACGGCGAGTGAGGTAACCAGAGTCTGCAGTACGAAGAGCCGTAGACACCTGACCCTGACGTGCGCCACGAGTGGCGATGAAGGATTCGAGGGTGTTTAGACCTTTCTTGTAGCTAGACTTTACTGGAAGCTCAATTTCGTTGTTATTAATATCCACCATGATACCAATTTCAGCAGATGCGAGCTTAATGTTTGAGATATTACCACGAGCACCAGAGTTCACCATCACCGCAATATCGGTATCCATCTCAGAGAGTTTACCCTGGAGGAATTCAGAAATCTTCTTATCGATATCACGCCAGTTGGCAATCGTAAGCTTATAGCGCTCTTCATCAGTAACGAGACCATCATTAAACTGTTGTTGAATAAGAGCAGTCTTGGCGTCACCCTCAGCGATGAAGTCATCGATTTCATCGTAGGTTGGATAATCATCCTTAGCGGTTGAAATAGAAGCAATCGTTTCATATTCAAATGCGAGATCTTTTAGATCGTCAGCAGTCTTAACCATTACTTCAGCACCATACTTATCAAAGATGTCTGCCATTACTTTAGAAAGATGCTTCTTGGTTTGAACGGCATTGTCAAATGGATAGTCTTTAGGCAAAATCTCATTGAAGATTACGCGGCCAAGAGTCGTATCACGAATTTCACGCTTCGCGAACACGCGAATTGGAGTTTGAAGAGCGATAATTCCCTGGTCGTAAGCCATTTCAGCTTCGTAAACCGAAGAGAAGGCCTTTGGATCACCTTGATCAGTGCCCGGCTTATCGTAAGTTAAGTAATAAGCACCAAGCACCACGTCCTGATAAATAGCAAGCACAGGTGCGCCATCAGCTGGCTTCAAAAGATTCTTTTCAGCCGACATAAGTTCACGAGCTTCGGCTTGAGCAGCGTCAGAAAGTGGTAGGTGAACTGCCATCTGGTCACCATCGTAGTCAGCGTTAAAGCCGGAAGCTACGAGTGGGTGAAGCTTGATAGCTTTACCGTCAATCAGACGTGGCTGGAAGGCTTGTACAGACAAACGGTGGAGCGATGGTGCACGGTTGAGGAGCACATACTTACCCTTAATGACTTCGTCAAGCGCATCCCAAACTACAGTCTCTTTAGCTTCAATAAGTCTCGAAGCGGCACGGATATTATTTGAATATTCGTGACCAATGAGCCATGAGATTACGAACGGCTTAAAGAGTTCAAGTGCCATTTGCTTTGGCAAACCACATTCGTGGAGCTTGAGCTCTGGGCCGACCACAATTACTGAACGACCAGAGTAGTCAACACGCTTACCAAGAAGATTCTGGCGGAAGCGACCTTGCTTACCCTTTAAGAGGTCTGAAAGTGATTTAAGTTTACGGCGACCGTTAGTCGAGTTAGCACCACGTGAACCGTGAGCAGCCGAGTTGTCAATAAGAGCATCAACAGCTTCCTGAAGCATGCGCATTTCGTTGCGACAAATCACTTCTGGAGCGTTAAGGTCAATCAACTTCTTAAGGCGGTTGTTACGGTTAATTACGCGGCGATAAAGATCGTTAAGATCAGATGTTGCAAAACGGCCACCAGGAAGCGCAATCATTGGACGTA
>CAZCPT010000032.1:0-5219 GCA_964499905.1 uncultured Candidatus Saccharibacteria bacterium
ATTAGGCACGCCGCCAGCATTCATCCTGAGCCAGGATCAAACTCTCCATTAAAGTGTTTGAACATAGTTCATAAAGTAAAAACTGACGATGATTGCTCTTTTAATAAATTAAAAGAACTAAATTGCACAACTAAATTGTTAAACTATTTCTAAAGACTCCTAAAATACCATCTCGCAGCTTTAGACTATAATCATCTTATCAAAACTGAGAAAAAATGTCAAGAGTTTTTTTCGCGATTTTTGCTCATTTAATTCTTTGGTGGCGAGTTGGCATAAAAATCCAGACTGCAATGACGTCGCCGATTAGTATCATAGCCAGAAACCACCATGGAAAATCCATTTTATTACATTTTGTGGGGTTCATTGAAGTGGTATTCCCTACTAATGGAATATCGATGGTTTCAATAATTGGCTCATTTGTTGTCACGTCCTCTGTTTTTCCTGCTTCTATCTCATCTTTTCGCGTGTCGTCCGTAGTAATAATTACCGGTTTTTCTACTGAATAAGAGACCGTTTCTTCTCTACTAGAAGGTTTTTCTGGGTCGACTGGGCTAATTACCGGTTCTTCAATAACTGGCTCAGGTTCTGGTTCGGTAGGTGGTTCAATCGGTCCATCTGCTGGCTCGCCCCCTCCATCATCTGGTGGTACTACTGGATCATCAATTAATTCTCCGTCTGCTCCAAAATAGTGCATTTCGCCATCTTTTGAGATTAATAAATCGCAACTTCCCCAGTTTGAATTCTTGGTACAATTTGAAATATCAAGAATCTTTCTAGTATAGAAGATGCCGGAACGAGCATAGTAAGCAATGTAATCCGTTTCGTCTAGATTGCCACTAAGCTGAATTGATAAAAATTTTTGTGATGGAAGCCAGCCGACACCCATAGTTTCATGCGTTTCGCTGTAGAGAGTATGACGATTTTCGTCTGGAAAAAACAGGTTATTGTCTGTTAATTCATAGATTTGATTTGGGTTTTCATCGAACCAACTAATAAATAGCGTCCTTAGATCTGTGTCGCGCCAGCCAGGATTATATTTCGAGATATTAACATCATCATTATTGAAAAAGATCTCAACCGTGCCGTTACCTCGGTTAATTGATGAGATGATAAACCTAGTTTCTATAAATAAATTGAAACCGGTACGATAAAGTGTATCTTTCTCCATTAATTCGTTTAAGACAGCGTCGTGGCAGGTAGAATCACCCCCACATATTGCCTCTCTTTCGGTGTTTTTTTCGATAAAATGTGTGGCAAGTTCTTGGGGTGTCCACCATTCTATACCATCGTTTAATACTACGGCGTTAACATTTGTTGTTAAAAACGCCGGGATTAGGCCCACTAAAAACAGCGGTAGTTTTTTCATATACTCCTTTTTTAAATTTTGAAGCGGAGTATAAGTACTGGTCTAGTTTTTTACAACCCTATACCTTGTTTTATATTATGCCTAGGCTTATTTTTCAGGGGTAGCTTCTTTGGTGTCGGCGACTGGTTCATCGGATTCTTCTTCTGGTAAAACGATGCCGATTGAAGCAACTGTATCGCCTTCGTTTAAGCGCATAATGCGTACACCTTGGGTAGCACGGCCGAGAGTTGGGATCTCTTTCATGGCAACGCGGATGGCTTGGCCCTTAGTAGACATCATGATAACTTCTTTAGCGAGTGGATCAAGAGTATGAACAGCGACAATAGGACCGGTCTTCTCGGTTACAGCGGCGACTTTGATACCAACGCCGCCACGCTTGTGTGGTGGGAAGTTGGAAACTAGGGTAGCTTTACCATAACCATTGGCAGAGACGGCAATGAGCTTTTGGCCTGGATCGGTAATGACATCCATACCAACGATTTCGTCCTTCGGACGGAGGCGCATACCTCTTACACCCATAGCTGAGCGGCCCATCACACGGACTTCTTTTTCATTGAATCTGGTAGCTTGGCCGGCTGAGGTCGAGATGACAATATCATGATCGCCGGTGGTTTCTTTGACCCAGCGAAGTTCATCACCATTATCGAGTTTAATAGCGATGAGACCGTTGCTCCTGACATTAAAGAAGTCTTTAATTGCAGATTTCTTGATGGTTCCTTTCTTGGTGGCCATAAAGAGATAGCCGTCGGCACCAGCATCACCTTGTTTGATGATGGCAGTAATCTTCTCTTCTGGATGCATGTTGAGTAGATTCACAGCAGCAGTACCCTTGGCCGCAAGTGAGGCCTGTGGTACTTCGTAGGCTTTCATACGGAAGAGACGACCTTGGTTGGTGAAGAATAAGAGATAATCGTGCGAATTAGCAGTCATTATCTGAGCAATCACATCTTCTTCCTTGGTGGTCATACCACGCTTACCTTTACCACCACGGTTTTGGCGGCGGAAATCGGCCTGCGGGACACGCTTCATATAATTCTCGGTAGTTAGAAGAATAACGCTTTCTTCCTCTGGAATAAGCTCTTCTTCAGAGAATTTACCAACTTCATGATTAATAATCTTGGAGCGACGCGGATCGTCATATTTCTCTTTGATGGCGATGAGCTCTTCTTTAACAACACGGAGGACTTCCTTTTCGTCAGCAAGGATGGCTTCAAGTTTCTTGATAAGCTCGTGAAGGGCTTTCAACTCTTCTTCAATCTTATCGCGCTCTAGACCTTGGAGGCGGCGAAGTTGCATCTGGAGGATGGCGTTAGCCTGGATTTCAGAGAGGCCAAACCGCTTCATGAGTTGCTGATCGGCATCATCATAGGAAGCACGAATCACTTTAATTACTTCGTCGATATTATCGAGAGCGATTTTCAAACCTTCCAAGATATGGGCACGCTCTTTAGCTTTCCTTAAGTCAAACTCGGTGCGGCGACGAATAACTTTTTGACGGTGTTTAATAAACTCTGCCAAAATTTCCTTAAGCCCGAGAATGCGTGGCTGAATACCATCTACGAGGGCAAGCATATTATAGTGGAATGAGGTCTGAAGTGGGGTAAGTTTATAGAGTTGATTTAAGATTTTCTTCGGGAAGGCATCCTTCTTTAACTCTACTACTACGCGAACTTTGCCGCGAGCAGACTCGTCACGAGCATCGGCGATGTGATCAAGCTTTTTGGCAAGGACGAGATCACGAACCTTGTCGATGAAGTCTTCCTTACTCATGCCGTATGGGACTTCGGTGATTACGATGTTATAGCGACCGTTTTTACGCTCTTCGATATTAGCAACGGCACGAATAACAACAGAACCTTTACCAGTGGCGTAGGCTTGTTTCATTGGTGCACCACCGTAAACTTCGGCGCCGGTTGGGAAATCTGGGCCCTTTACATATTTCATGAGACCCTCAAGGCTGATTTCTGGGTCGTCAATCTGGGCTACGGTAGCATCAATAAGCTCGCCAAGGTTATGTGGTGGGATATTGGTAGCCATACCTACGGCAATACCCATCTGGCCATTTAAGAGAATATTTGGCACGGCAGATGGCAGCACGGCTGGCTCTTTTTCGGTACCGTCGAAGTTGTCGCGGAAATCTACAGTTTCCTTCTCGATATCAGCAAGGAGTTCAGCACCAACTTTGTCGAGGCGGGCCTCGGTGTAACGAGAGGCGGCTGGTTCATCACCATCCATCGAACCAAAGTTACCTTGACCTTCTACGAGGGTATAGCGCATCTTCCACGGCTGAGCGAGGTTTACCATAGCGTCGTAAATCGAAGAATCGCCGTGCGGGTGGTATTTACCCATTACTTCACCGACGATACGAGCGGATTTCACAGTGGCGTGTGGGGCTTTCCAACCGTTTTTATTCATTGCATATAATATACGGCGGTTAACTGGCTTTAAACCATCGCGAACATCTGGGAGGGCGCGGTCTACGATAACAGAGAGAGAGTAGCGAAGGAAGTAGTCTTCCATCGTGTTTTCTACAGTGCGGAGTTCAATGCCATCTTCGGCAACTGGGAGGCCATCTTCAGAGGCGATGACATCGTCGTTGATGTTTTCTTCTGGGATTTGATTATTCTTGTCGTCTTCCATGGTTCCTCCTTAAAAGTCCAAATCATCAAGGTCGACAGAAGCCGCTCTTGCCTGGATAAAGTTTTTACGAAGTTCGGCTTGATCGCCCATTAATTTCGAGAAGATGGCGTCGGCCTTTTCGGCATCTTCGATATTAACGCGGATGAGAATACGATTTTCTGGGTTCATGGTCGTTTCCCAGAGTTGGGCAGCGTCCATTTCACCTAGACCCTTAAAACGTTGCTGTGCGGTGTAACCGGCTTGTTTGAAGCGCTCAGAGTCTTCGTCAATCTTAGTGCCGGCGGCTTTTCGCTCGGCAATCTTCTTAGTTAAAGTGTCCTCAAGGGCTTGTTCATCATATATATAATCAATCTTGCGGCCGTTTCCTGTGCCTTTGATAAGACCAAAGAGTGGCGGTTTTGCTAGATAGACGTGACCAGCTTTAATAATGTCTGGCATGTATCTAAAGAAGAATGTAAGAAGAAGGGTTGAAATATGTGAACCATCGACATCGGCATCGGTCATAAAGACGATTTTGTGGTATCTTAGACCTTCAATGTTGAATTGATCACCGATTCCTACACCGAGACCCTTAATTAGAGAAACAAGCTCAGCGTTTGCAAGCATCTTATCGAGACGAGCGCGCTCGGTGTTAAGTACCTTACCACGAAGTGGCAAGATTGCTTGGATGCGAGAGTCGCGACCTTCCTTGGCGGAACCAGCAGCAGAGTTACCCTCTACGATGAAGAGTTCGCATTCTTCGGCGTTCCTAGAAGAACAGTCGGCGAGTTTCGAAGGAAGGTTAAGGCCTTCAAAGGCGCCTTTTCTGATAACGTTATCACGGGCAGCACGGGCAGCTTTACGAGCTCTAGCGGCCAATGTGGCTTTGCCAACGATTTTCTTAGCAATGGCTGGGTTTTCTTCGAGGTAATAGCCGAAGTATTCGGTCATGACTTTATCAACATAGCCACGAACTTCCGGGTTGCCAAGTTTGTTTTTGGTCTGGCCTTCGAATTGTGGATCAGGAAGTTTTACTAAGATAACAGCGGTGAGACCTTCCTTAAGATCATCACCAGTGAGGTTGTCTTCTTTTTCTTTTAAGAGGCCATTTTTGCGGGCGTAATCGTTAATTACACGGTTAAGGCCGGTACGAAAACCAACCACGTGCATACCACCATCAGGGGTGAGAACGTTGTTGGCGAATGGTTTCATGATTTCGGCGAAGGTATCATTA
>CAZCPT010000033.1:0-5061 GCA_964499905.1 uncultured Candidatus Saccharibacteria bacterium
CAGTTTCACTGCCTTTTTGTGCCGCAGATAAGAACATCCTTCCATAATATGCACCTTCCTGCCCCTTACCAAAACTAGCGCCAAGAGCAGGGTCAAGTGCCTCAGCTTCAGTAATACCAGTTCTAGCAAGCGCACCAATTAATGTTGCGCCAGCTTCATCCGAAGCATTTTGGTCCTTTCTTGCCTGTGCTAGATTTCCCGCCATAGCTCTATCCATGCCAAGGAATCTACCAGCTTTAGATTCAGCCATTTTGGCCCGAACCTTACCCATAGCATCCAAGTTACCACTACGATCAACACCGGCATTCATTCTAGTTGCGGCACGTTTGTACATGTTGGAATCGCGGATGGTTTTTTCGGTTCCACCACGGAATCGCTGCCCAGCGGTTTGGATCTTCGCACCAATATCGCCTGCTGCAGCAAATGCTTTCTTCACTACAGATGGAATAAAGAAGATCGGTACAATACCAACTAGGAGTGCCGTAAATGCCGTAACAAAATCTTTATCGCCCGCACCAGCTTGTAGAAGTAATTTCGAGACAAAATTGCCACCACCAATTAATAGACCACAAATTGGATAAAGTAATAGCATTCCCTCCGCAATTTTCACCCATCTATCAAACAGTTTTTTAGTATTAGGCAGCATGTAGCAAACAAACGCAATTGGCGAAATCACGACGAGCACCACAATGATAGCCTCTCTTGCTGCAAGCATCACAAGTAATGTTGCTAGTGATATTACTAAACCAATAATAGAAACAAGTAAAGCAAGTAGAATTGCTGGGTTTAATACAATCGTTACACCGCCAGCAATAAGTGCAACAGCAATCGGAACCGCAGTAAGGGCCGTAGATGCAGCACTTTCGAGACCACTAGATTCTGCTACATACGACGGTAAATCTCCGCCAAGACTTGTAAGAAGATTTAATATACTACTACCCACAATATTCGAAACATCAACCAGAATCAAACATATATAATATGAAAGGTTTACTAGTATTGCCGTCACAATTAACTTCGGCAGAATCTTTTTAATACCATAATTATTAATACCAATACCAGACACTTGTGAAATAATCACAATCATAAATAGAACAGCAAACGCGATATTGGCAAAACCTTGGAAAACATGCCAAGCATTATGCGATGATTGCCCACCAACTTTGCTTTCATCTAATAAAGATGTGTCGAATTGGAGGAAACCTTCAAGCCAACTATAAATATCCTCAGCGCCATCAGCAAGTAAAAGCATTACCGGACACACAATCCAACCAAGCGATTTTGCAGCGCCAGAAGAGATACACTCTTCTTTAATATTTGTCGGCTCTTCACCTTCAGGATCAGCATACACACTTTGTGGGGCCAAGATTGAAGAACAAGAAACCACCGCAATTACTGCAGCAATAACAGAAAGCAACCATTTACGAGGCCGTTTAGCTTCTTTGCATGACGCATCCATACAAACAATTATAGCATAAGAATTTTAAAAATTGTAAATAAAAAAGCAAGAAAAATCCCCACCGGTTGCCCGATGGGGATCTTTCAAGAAGCCGTATTACGGCTTGCCGTAAAGCGGTCCTTAATTAACGTTTCTTCCAGCTAGCAATTGCATAACCAGCGATGGTCACGATAGAACCAGCACCAAGGGCCAACGTAGTCACTTCAGAAGCACCAGTAGTTGGGATTTCTGGAGGAGTTGGAGGAGTTGGTTGTTCATGACATTGTTCATCGTCGCGCTTCACAAAGACGGAAGCGTCATCTTTTGCTACCTTAGAGTTAACGGTAGAGCTTGCCCAGTTAACGAGTTGGTTGTTACCACAAGCAAGACTGTTATTAACAACTTTGGCAGTAAAGCGAACATAAGCGTTACCATTTACACCATAGCTACCAATGTTGATACCAGTAGTTGTAAGAGTATTCTCAACAACCTTAGTACCACTCTGATAGTTAGAGTTGTAAAGGACAGTAGAATCCTTCACGTATTCAAGGTTCTTAGGAAGAACATCGCGAATCATCACGTTATCAACCTGAGCTGAAGTGAGGTTCACATATTCAATTTGGAACTCAACTTCGTCACCAATTTTGGCTTCAACAGATTCGTTCCAACCCTTTTGACCTTTAATACGAACGGTCTTCGAAAGCTTAGCAGTCACAGATTTGTGAATCTTAACCTGGATGGTTACCTGGCCATCATATTGATAACAGCCTGGGATATTACCATCAAGTTTTTCATAACCAAGAGTAACAGCAGAGTTAATAATGTTGTCAGAAAGAGCAACGGTACCCATCTTAGAGTTGGTATACTTAGCTGAACCTTCAACATACTCCATATAGAAGTCATCATCAGAAGAGAGGACAACTTCGTCCCAATAACGGTTAGGGGTTGCATTAGATGCATTAAGATAACCGATCACCGTGTGGGATTTAGCAACAGTCGTAGGAAGTGAAAAGTTTGCAGACACGCCGGTCGCAATAGCATTTTTACCCTTTGGGCTGTTGTTGTGAACGTAAAGACGAATAGTAACAACGTCACCATCTTTTACGTTGATTTCGTTGGCTTTCCAAACGTTACTGGTATCAGTAGATTGTTTAGCGCCAACGAAGTTAAACTCGTGACCAATTTTACCATTCTTAATCGAGTTAAAAGTAATGGTATCACCAAGAATACCAGAGTTGATTTGATCAAGTGAGTATTCTGGACGGCCACCAGCAGAGTCGCCCCAAGCCATAACGGCAGCAGGAGCAAGTGTAGCACCAGATACAATAGCAGCTGCAGCTACACCAAGAATAGCTTTATAAACTTTATTCATAATTAAAATTCCTTTCATAAATATAGTAAAGTTATTAGCAATTATTAGTAAAATTAAAGTTAATATTAAAAATCTGTTACTTTGGTTTTGCTAGCCGAATTGTTAATTTTCGTCTGCAACCGAATCGTCTCAAATTTCATGGATGAAGCCCGGTAGCCGAAGCTACCGGACTTTTGCTAAGGTACTTGGGCGTCCAAGCCCATGGGCTCCACCCACTTTTATATATCTCTTTCTGATTAATCCGGCGGGCCACCCCATGCCTCGCCGGGTTGCTCAGGTGTGAGTTGTGTCTGTTCCCCAGTGGGGCCTTCGACATGTGCCGGAGGTTGTACCGGCGTAGGATCATTGATGCCACCATGGCCACTGCCGGTGTCACCCTGGTCATCGACGTGAGTGCTAGGCGGTGTCGTTGTGGTAGGCGTACTCGGCTGATCGCCGGTCTGCTGGTGATCATTGATATCACCAAGGTCATCCATATGATCCGTGTACTCCTCGTGAGTCATGTGATCGGAATTGGTCGGCTGGTCTTCCGAGGAAGACTGACCGCCAACACCGGTGTTGGTCGGAGGACCAGGATCGGTCGGGTCATCGTTCCCACCTACGTCAGTGCCCTGAGTGGGATCCTTGGGAGGATCCGTCGGGGGCGGCGTAGGCTCGGGAGGAGGCGTCGGCGTAGGAGGAGGCGTCGGCTCGGGAGGAGGCGTCGGCGTAGGCTCGGGAGGAGGCGTCGGCGTCGGAGTGGGAGACGGGGGATCCGTCGGCGGCGTAGGAGGATTGACGGGCGGGATGTCCATCACTTCCTCAACGTTCGTCGGCTGATAACCACAATCGATGCGGTACATGACCTCAAACTTCTGGCCCTTGATTACAAAAGTGTAAACCAGGAACCATCCGTCATGGTCAGTGGTCTTCATGACGATAACGTCAGGAACACCGTCTACGGTATAACCGTTCATGTACATCTGGTCATCAAGGCCAGAGTCCACATAACGGAGCTCTACCGAGTCCGCTGTATCCAGGAAAGCGAAGTAAGCATCCAGAGTCTGGTTAAACAGCTTCTGGTCACCCATAAACTTCACTTTCGCTGTATTGATTGTGGTCGCCCAGTTACCCTTGCACTCTTCATAGAAGGTGCCAAGATAACGAGTCCCCACGATTGCATCGTGCCACGCCATATCGGCAGCGGCAAGAGCAGGATCGTTCCTCATGCGGTTACGATAGCTCCTATCGTAGTAAGAAACAGACTCGTTCTTGTTGTACGGATTCGGCCCAAAATTAAAATTATTATTCGGGTCGTTATCGTTCAACACTTCCGTATTGTAGAAGTGATACCACGAGGTCTGCTGCTGCGTAGGAGTTGCAGTAGGCTGCGTAGGCTGAGTCGGAGCGATACGAGTATCACCAATCTTCAGCCCGAGGACGCTCGGATCAAACTTCCAATTATCGCCATTCAGTGTGCGAAAGGGGCCCCACAGAGTGGCCACCAAAAGCAGAATGATGATAATCATCAGGATGATTCCAATGAGACGCGAGATTCTACCGTTTTCGGCCTTCTCCTTGTCGTGCATGGACTCTTCATAGTTGTAGAACAACATGCTCACCAGGATATACCCGATAGTGATGATAAGCATCACCATAGGAATCACAGTAAGCAGCGAAGCCCAGAACGTTCCGCGGAGAGCGGCCGCCAGCATTGCAGTGGTCTGGTTAATAACCAGGAAGAACAGGAAGGCCAGCAGGAGAAAAGGAATCGCTTCCTTAAACGTGCTACCGTCCTTCTTCCACCACCGCATCAGGTGTACAAAGACTGCGATCATTACGAAGAAGAAAAGCAGGCTGAAAATCACCGGAAGCTTCGGGGTGAGATACGAAATCGCCCCAACCAAAAGCCCCAGGAAAATCGCCTTCGTAAGAGCCGACTCGGAGATATTACCGAGAAGACCCTTCTTCTTTCTGCCATCAGAGGTCACCTTGCCACTCGGGGTGACAAAGGTAGCGCCGTCATCAAGCAGATTTTCCGCTACGATCACCAATCCGGCGACCGCAGCTGCGAGAATAATGGATAACAGCAACATATCAGTTGCCTCCTTTCTAAAAAGATGTAGGAGGCGTCATACGCCTCCAAGGTTGGGGGTGTATGAAAAAGAGATATATAATATGTAAATCAGGTTATGAAACCTGAGATGATTCGGTTGTTAATGGTCGTCTTGTTTATGAGAACACACCCTAAACTCAGACTAATTACATTATA
>CAZCPT010000034.1:0-4943 GCA_964499905.1 uncultured Candidatus Saccharibacteria bacterium
CCGAGCATGTCAAGAATAATAAACATGACTTTATGGCCAAAAGAGGTTTAATGCAAATGGTTGGGAAGCGTAAGAAACTTCTCAAATACCTAGAGACGACCGATTTTGAGCTATACAAGAAGACTGTTAAGAAGCTTGGCCTCAGGAAATAGTAAAAAAGATAACCCGCCGAAGAGGCGGGTTTTTGATATTGAATGAGATTAGTTTTAGAAGTTTGCGCTGTTTATCAGCGTGTTCATGTCGTGAAAGCTAATCTCGGGGATGATGACGGAAAGGCCATCGCGGCCAGCGCATTGTTTCACAGTAATAGTTTTACCCATATCACGGGCCTGTTCCTGGAAATCCCAGCACTCCTTATCATCCGCATCGAAATGTGCAATCATGGCATTGCTGCCATATTGGGGGTTAGGTCCCCAACTCATTTTATCCATCATAGACAATTGACCTCCTAATCAAATTTCCAAGTGGATACTCTAATTATAGCACAAAAATCATAAAAAGTCAATATATAGACAAAAAAAGATAAGCGTTATAAAATAAAGTTGTACACTTTGAAGGTGTACTATAGAGGTCATACATGTCAAAAATTCGCAAAGAAGAATTGGGTTTTGTGCAGTAGCGTTTTGTTGCTGCTTTTTTGATTTGTAGACCGTAAAACAAAATAAAACAAATTACAAAATGATAACACAAATCAAGAGAAAAACTCTGAAACTAACCAAGTACATGAACTTGAACGTTACATGCTTGCTTGTTGTTGCTACCGTTTTATCTGGATTTGTGCTAACCCATAAAAAGTATGAGACGGTTGAGGCGAAGGCTGATACAATGGAAATTTATGGGGACAACGCTTGCACCTTTACGGCTTCTAATGTTACTACGCATACTGTTTCAATAAATCCGGGCAGTTCGGTGACTAATTCGATGAGAACAAGACTTAAGACTATCTGTAGTGACGCGCCGAGTTTTGAA
Source organism: uncultured Candidatus Saccharibacteria bacterium (assembly GCA_964499905.1). Taxonomy (GTDB): domain Bacteria; phylum Patescibacteriota; class Saccharimonadia; order Saccharimonadales; family Saccharimonadaceae; genus Nanosyncoccus. The sequence goes on from CAZCPT010000034.1 coordinate 970, forward strand.
ATCTTTGCGATTGGTTATTCGAACAATTCATCTGGTAATACTAAGCTCATCGGCCAAAATGGTGGTGGGAATATTTCGACAGCCACTTCTGGATCTTCATCACGTTGGTCAATGAAGATTGCCAAAGATACTTCTTCGTATTCACCTGCTAATATGACGATTGAAAACAGCTTTGGAAGCAACCATGTGGTACCAAATGCCACCACTTTAATTGCGACTTATGATACATACACAGACACGACGACTGGTGCATCGGTAATTGCGTCTTACAATGTGAGTATTGCGGATGGTCAGATGGCTGATTCTTATATTGGTAAGGTGAAATACTCGATTGTGGCGGCAGAGCCACCTCCGCTTTGCCCGGCTGGATACATTTGCTATGACGGTAACAATGACAGTGTGATTGGCACGATGAATCCTGGTACGTATTCTGGGGATACTACCAGTAAAAAAGGCTACCAGGTAGCGACAACTGGCTCTAAAGTGGCACTTCAGGCGCCAAACTATTTGCTGTCTGGTTATGGATTTGCTGGATGGAATACCAAAGACGACGGGACTGGGACTTTTTACGGGCCGAACCAGGTGATTACGGTACCGGATGTTTCTTCGGCGGGATTAATGCTCTATGCGATATGGGTGGCTTCGGCTGGTAACTTCCAAACTTGGCAAGGTTGTAGTAGCTTAACTCCAGTTTCTTATAACTCATCTACTGGAACGATTAGTGCTTCGCTTTCTAATATTACGGCACTTACTGATACGAGAGATAATCAAACCTACGCTGTAGCGAGGTTGCCGGATGACAGGTGTTGGATTATTGAAAACTTCCGCTTTGGTGGAACCAGTGCAGCCGTGAATGATACTAATACGAATAATCCTGGTTTTGATAATTTATCGTATGCGACATCTACTACGCCAACTTCTTGGTGTACTACAAACTCACAGTCTTGTGTTGAGCAACTACGGCTTAATACAGATAACGTCACGCAGGGACGAACCGCTTCGACTTATAGCACTACTGGCCCGGTAATTGCTTACGGTAATTATTACAATAGATATGCTGCGACGACAGCGCGAGGAGATTACTATACTGTTGCTGGTTATGATGCAACTGGCGATATTTGTCCGTTTGGGTGGCACTTACCGGATACGCAAGGAGGCGAATGGGATGGGATTGGTTATCTTGCAAAGCAATATGGTGGTGGGTATGGCAATATTACTAATACTACTATTGTTGACAGGCTAACTAGCTTCCCAAATAACTTTGTGCTGGGTGGATATATCAGCGGTGGTTTAACATATCGTGGAACTTCTGGTATGTATGAATCTTCTACTTCTGCTGGTAACGGAACGTCGTATGCCTATAATTACTATTTACCAAGTGGCAATGTGAATAGTAGAACATTTAGGACTGGCATATCGATGAATAGCTATACTGGTCTTTCGGTAAGATGTAGTCGTCCGGCGGCAAAACAAATCACGGATCTTACTTACATGCAGGAATTTGCAACATTAAGCGATGTTGACTATGCTGGTGTTTGGAATTCAATGGAAGAATGGCGACAATTCCAGTTACTTGACAGTCGCGACAATAAGTCCTACTGGATTACCAAACTTGGTGAAGGCAATATCTGGATGACGCAGAATCTCGACCTTGCGATTGCTAGAAAGTATTATTATCACGCCGATACAGACATTGGCTATGAAGATAGTAGCACTTCATGGTATCCAAGTACCGCAACAATTAATTTGTCGTCTTATTCTGGTAATTATTTTACAAACTGGAACTTTAGCAATTCTAATGGTCCAATTTCGTTGAACCCGGGTACTGCCAGTACAAACTGGTATTGGGATAGCAGTAAATGGTCTAATAGTACTACGGATGGTTATAACTATCTGAAGGGCGTGACTGGGAATCAATTTGCGACGTCACCATACTCTACAAATGGTACCCATGGACATGTAGGAAATTATTATAGCTGGGCGGCTGCTGTAGCTACGAATAATGCCAGTCAATATAGCCATCTCCAGAATGCACCAAACTCGATTTGTCCGGCTGGCTGGAGACTTCCTAAATATGATTCATCGTTAAGCCCTGATGGAAGCTCTGATTATACTGAACTTGATCGCGCGGTGCAGTCAGTTTGGGATTCATGGTATGGGACTGGAAATACGCCAAGCAGTGATTTTGATATGTATCTTACTGGTGCGCCATTCTATTTCTCTAGACCGGGTATGATTATTAATTATATGGATCCTAATACTTATACAAGTTCTGGGTATGGCGCTCTAGATGGAGCTGGCGATACGGGTTCGGCATATTGGACTGCTACATCGTATATTATGTCTGGCTATATGGACACCGCAGTATTTAGCTATTATTGGTGGGGTAATTATATTCAGGCAAGCCCAGAATACAACTGGGGCCGTGGTACTGGGCTTTCGGTAAGATGTCTTGCAAGACCGCAGTGGGAAATCGATAGAACTTAAGACTCTTTTGTGTTATAATATAAATAGTAAATTAACATGGGAAGACGGCAGATATTAGATAGGGGCTGATATCTGATGTTTTCCCAGAAAGGATTATATTTTTATGGATATAATTAACCCTAACGGGAAGAAGACCACCCAGGTTTCAACGGAATGGTTAGGGCGAAAATTGACACTCGAGGTAAACCGAGTGGGTTTTCGCACGACTTCATCTGTGCTTGTAACTTATGGTGACACCGTAGTGCTTGGCTCAGTAGTGGTTGGCACTAAGCCGGTGGTACAGGATTTCTTCCCATTATCGATTGATTATGAAGAAAAATTCTATGCAGCCGGTAAGATTTCTGGCTCGAAGTTTATTAAGCGTGAAGGTAAGCCAGCTGACGAAGCAGTACTTGTTGGCCGCCTCATCGACCGCCCAATTCGCCCACTCTTTCCTAAGGGTTATCGCCAGGAAGTACAGGTGGTTTGTACGGTGCTTTCGATGGATCCGGCTTTCCGCCCAGACTGTGTAGCAATGCTTGCAGCGTCAGCTGCATTAATGAACGCTGGTGTGCCATTCGATGGCCCAGTGGCCGGTATTCGTATTGGTAGAATTGGTGGCGAGTTTAAGGGATTCTTAAGTCCAGAAGAGCGCGAGCAATCTCCACTTGATCTCGTAGTGGCATGTAAGGATGGCAAAGTAATGATGGTGGAAGCTGGTGCCAAAGAAGTTCCAGAAGACACGATTATTGAAGCGATGCACTGGGCAGTAAAGAATGTCCAGCCAGCACTTGATTTACAGCGTGAGCTCGCTAAATTAGTTGATGCAAAAGAGCAAGAATATGAATTAGTTCTTCCAGATGAAGAGATTTTGAAAGAAGTTCAGGATTGGACTAAGGATAAATTTGGTAACAAAGTGCGTGGCAACGTAATGGAGCGTGCTCAAATTCTTGATGAAATTAAGTACGCAATGCACGATGAGTTTGCACTAGTTAAAGGTCAAGGTGAAACCGACAACGAAAAGGTCGAATGGTATGATGAAAATCTTCGCGATGTTTATGACCAAGCGTTTGAACTTGCAGTTCATAAAGAAGTTCGTCGTGGCATCGTGGAAGAAGGTGTACGCCCAGATGGTCGTAAACTAAACGAAGTACGTCCGCTTTCATCACAAGTTGGAATCTTGCCACGTACTCATGGTTCATCACTCTTTACGCGTGGTGTAACTCAGGCGATGAATATCGTAACACTCGCTCCACTTTCATATGCACAAGATGTTGATACAATGGAAGTTACTGAAGGTAAGCGTCGCTACATGCATCATTACAACGCTCCTTCATACACGGTTGGTGAGCCAGGTAGAATCGGTTCTCCAGGACGTCGTGAAATTGGCCATGGCTATTTAGCAGAGCGTGCTCTTATGCCTGTTCTTCCTTCCGAAGAAGAATTCCCATATGCGATTCGTTCGATTTATATTCTAAAAAAAGAGATATTAATATTTCCAATCCGCG
>CAZCPT010000035.1:0-4483 GCA_964499905.1 uncultured Candidatus Saccharibacteria bacterium
CTACTTCATCTGGCACGCCATTAAATGATGGAGTCGCCACCTTATCACCAAGCGCTCGAGCCGCCATACCAAGATGAGTTTCAAAGAGCTGACCGAGGTTCATACGTGAAGGCACGCCCATTGGTGACAAAATCACATCAATTGGAGTACCGTCAGCCATAAATGGCATATCTTCTACTGGAAGTACGCGGGAAACCACACCCTTGTTACCGTGACGACCGGCGAGCTTATCGCCTACGCCAATCTTACGCATTTCAGCAACAAAGATCTTGATTTGCATAAGCACACCAGCTTTAAGCTCGTGGCCTTGCTCACGGGTGTAAATGCGAACATCGACAACTTTACCAGTTGAAGAACCGTTCATACGGACTGAAGTATCGCGTACATCTTTAGCTTTTTCACCGAAGATAGCGCGAAGGAGGCGTTCCTCAGAGCTAAGCTCTTGTTCACCCTTTGGCGTAATCTTACCAACGAGGATATCACCGTTCTTAACTTCAGAACCAACCGTTACGATACCATCTTCACCAAGGTGGCGAAGAGAGTGCTCGCTGACGTTAGGAATATCACGAGTAACTTGTTCTGGGCCAAGCTTAGTTTCACGAACCTCTACGTCAAAGTCCTTAATATTAATGGAAGTTAACGTATCGTCTTCTACTAGGCGATTTGAGATTACGATAGCGTCATCCATGTTGTAGCCACGCCATGGCATAAATGCTACAAGAAGGTCACGACCGAGCGCAAGCTCACCGTTATTAATTGAAGCACCTTCAATAAGGATGGTGCCTTTCTTAACCTTCTGGCCACGTGAAACTACACAGCGCTGGTTGTAGCAACGATCGTCATTAGTCTTTTCAAAGTGTTGAAGTTTGTACTCGCGGTCACCGAGTTTGTCATAAGTAACAATCACGGACTCACCGTCAGCTTTCTTTACAACACCAGCACTCTCAGCCATAACGAGCTGTGGGGTGTTTTTGGCAACTTCGCCTTCAATACCAGTACCAACCACTGGATTGTCCTGGCGGAGTAGAGGCACTGCCTGTTTCTGCATTGCGCAGGCCATGAGCGAACGATCAACACGGTTTTTCTCAACAAATGGAATGAGGCTTGCTGAAACACCAAGAATTTCTTTATGTGCGGCATCAATGTGAGTCACACGCTTGGCCTCTACCTGGGAAGGAGCACCGTGAACACGAGCAGATACCCAGTCTTCAACAAACTTACCATCTTTATCTAGCTTCACTGATGCGTCAGCGATAATCATATCGTTTTCGGTATCAGCATCCATATAAACAACTTCATCAGTTACTTTGCCGTTCTTCACGACGCGGTATGGCGCTTCGATGAAGCCGTATTCATTGATACGAGCATAAGTTGCAAAGTTAAGCACGAGACCTACGTTACCACCCTCTGGAGTTTCTACAGTACAGATACGACCATAGTGAGTAGGGTGTGCATCACGCACATCAAATCCATCACGTTCGCGGGTAAGGCCACCAGGACCCATTGAGCTTAGACGGCGCTTGTGTGCAAGCTCTGAGAATGGGTTCACTTCGTCCATGAGCTGTGAAAGCTGTGAAGTCGAGAAGAACTCTTTTACAGCAGCCACCACCGGACGAGAGTTGAGAAGTTGTGACGGGGTCACGTCTTCTGGGTTTGCCATTGACATACGGTCTAAAATATTACGTTGTAAGCGAAGCATACCGAGACGGAATTGCCTCTGAACGAGCTCGCCTACGAGTTTCACACGACGATTTGAAAGTGAATCGATATCATCGGCCGGCTCTTGAGTATTGTTGAGACGAATAATCTCAGCCACGATTGCCGTCACATCTTCCATTTGAAGAGTGCGATGAGCTGGATCATTCTTGGTGTTAAAACCAAGTCTGCGGTTCATCTTAAAGCGACCAACATTTGAGTAGTCATAACGCTTTGGATCGAAGAACATTCTTTCAATCATGGATTTTGCGTTTTCAACGGTTGCAAGATCGCCCGGACGGATACGTCGATAAACCTCAAGCAGTGCTTCGCCCTGGCTTGAAGTGGTATCCTTTTCAAGCGTAATATCAATGTATTTCTTTTCGCCGTTATCGACATCTTTAAAACGTTCCTTGATATCGGACTTGGTCATACCGAGTGCGCGAAGGAAAGTCGTTACAGGGATTTTACGACGGCGGTCAATCTTTACGTTGATTGAGCCATTTTGTGCAGTCTCAAACTCAAGCCATGCACCACGGCCTGGGATTACCTTTGCGCCGTAGTAGCGGCGAAGACCAATCGTTTCAGCATTAAAGAAAACACCTGCTGAACGAATAAGTTGTGAAACAATCACACGCTCGGTACCGTTAATGATAAAGGTCGCACGATTAGTCATCCAAGGATAATCACCGAAGTAGATATCCTGTTCTTTCTTCTCGCCAGTCACCTTGTTTTCTAGTTCGACGAGGACATGGAGAGGAGCTTCATAAGTAGCTAAGTTGTATTTAGCTTGCTGCTCGGTTTCCTTTGGATCCTTAAAATAATAATCTTTAAAACGGAGTGAGAGTTTTTGACCAGTATAATCGTCAATCGGATTAAGCTCAGCAAAAACTTCCCTCAGACCATTTTTGACAAAGTCGTTCCACGAATCCTTCTGGTGCACAGTAAGATCCGGAATAGGAAGTGCTTGGTCACCTTCGGTGAAAAAAATTCTTTCACCAGTCTTTGGTTTTGTAGCCATTATTCCTCTTATTTTTTAGTGTTATTAATCTTAGCGCCGAAGATTACTGTCCTATCGCCCCCAGAGAGTCGCCAGCTCTCAAAAGATATATACAAAAATAGGACACACTACTTCTTGTAACCGATTTTACTCCTATTAGTCTAGTATGTCAAGAACAAAATCCACCAAAAAACGCCTCAACGGAAGGCGTTTTCAGAACATATATAAGCTCTCAACCTCTTATTGTTTTAAGCGAACTCGCAGTTAGTTAGCTTATACTCAGTTTACTAAAACATAACCAAATTGTCAAGGCTATTTTTCAGCGAAATTAAATGTCGAGATCGTCAAGATCAGCAAGCTCAGCACGAGTTTTCTCGGCGAGTTCAGATGATGGAGCTTCATCAATTTCTTCTTCATCTTCTTTTTCGTCATCAAAAACCTCTTCAGTTTCTTCTTCCTTAGGCTCTTCGTCGTGAGCTTCTGGCTTCTTTTCACGAGGCTTTCTCTCAGCGCCTTCTTCCTCATCGGTATTCACAATCTTTAAATTGTAGCGAGCATCTTGTTTAGTACCAAGTGCACGAAGTAACATACGGATTGATTGAGCAGTCACGCCACGCTTACCAATCACACGGCCGACATCTTCTGGATCGACAGTTAAAGAAAGTAGTACGCCTTTTTCATCAATTTTGCGGTCCACCTCAACTTTATCTGGATTGTTGACTAGGGTTTTTACGATATATTCTACGAATTGTTGGTCAATAGTAGCCATATTGTCTCCATATTAGTTTTATAGATTTATTATAACAAAAAATAGTCCTAAAAAGAACTATTTTTCGTGAATAATTAAGCTTCTTCAGCTGGAGCCTCTACTGGAGCTTCGGCAGGAGCTTCTGGGGCTTCCTCTACTGGAGCTTCCTCTTCTGGGGCTTCCTTTGGCTGGTTCTTGCGAAGCTTATCTGCGTGCTTAGCCTTAACTGATTTCTTTGGAGCAAGCTTTACCCAATCTGGGAGCTTAACACCATCTTTCTTCAAGATGAAGGCCACACGAGTGCTTGGCCTTGCACCGTTTTTAAGATATTTTTCAACCGCTTTCTTGTCTAAAGTTAGAGCTTTAGTGTCAGGGTTATAATTGCCGACCTCAGCTACAATGCGACCCGAAAGTGGGTGACGCTGCGCTTCTTGGACGACTATCCGGTACGTAGGGTAATGCGTACGGCCATTACGTTGCATGCGAATCGCTAGCATTTTTTCTCCTTAAAATTATTAACTTCACCATTTTACCATATTTTTTGAAAAATGAAAAGGGCCCGAGAATTCGGGCCCGAGGGGTTATTTAACTGGTTTTGAGTGAGACTTTTTGAAACTGATAATTCTCCAGATGTCCTGCATGGACATTTCACGCTTTTCAGCACGAAGAGTTTTGAGCATCGCTCTGAATTCATTGCGGTTCTCAGCATCATGGAAGACACGAATCACGAACCCGTAGGGTTTTTCCTCAATTGCTTGACCGTTTTCATCGGTCCTTACCTCGTAATTGAAGGTAAAGAAATCAAGGAATTTTTCCGCATCCGGAATCGGATCAAGACCGTCAGCTATGAGAGCTTCGTTTAGCTCATCTACGAGCCTCAAACACCGACCGTGACATCCAGACTTTAGCGACGGATCGCCAGAATCCTTGCCCACGGCAAAGTGCAGACTTTCAAAAGCCTTACTAAGCTCCGCTTGAGTCGCCTTGTCGATTCGTTTTCCTTCACCGAGGAACCGCACGCCGAAATAGCGCTTAGCTCT
>CAZCPT010000036.1:0-4298 GCA_964499905.1 uncultured Candidatus Saccharibacteria bacterium
TAATGGTCGTCTTGTTTATGAGAACACACCCTAAACTCAGACTAATTACATTATAGCACACATAAGCTTTTTTGTCAATAGCATTATCAGTTTTTTGCGCTTATGTCTAGATATTAAATAGATAAGAAAAACCCGGCGTTTGCCGGGTTCTCTTAAGGTGCGGTGTTGGAATTAGATGAGGCCGAAGTGCTCCAGCTCGTCATTGTCCAGGATGTGATGGATAACGCCATCGACGTACCAGACCCATACGACGTCGACGACGCCGTTGCCAGCCTGGTAGGCCGCCCAGAAGTCCGAAGACTTCCGCTTGATGCCGGTCATCCGATCCCTGAACACATAGCCGTGTCCGAGGCCATTTTTCTCGAAGGCGCCGGAGAGGTCGGTGGTGCGAACCACCGGAGTGCTGCGAACAGGCTCCGCAGGCTTTTCCTCAGGCTTTTTAGCCGGTTCCTTCTTGGTAGCCGGTTTCTTGGCCGCCGGTTTCTTGGGAGGAGCCTCAGGAGCAGGCTCCGCAGGCTTTTCCTCGGGCTTTTTGGGCGCCGGTTCAGGAGCGGGCTTCTCCGCAGGCTTTTTCTCAGGCTCCTTGTCGAAGGTGAAGGTGAATTCCGTAGAATCCTTGTCTTCCTTCTTTTCGACAGTGCAGCCACCGAGATCGGCAGGCTTCGTGGGCTTTCCTTCGCTTTCGACTTTAATAACTCTCTTTGACATGTTTTCTACCCCCTTGTCAAAATGTGAATTGAGTTTTTACATAGTGAGTCCAACAAAATCTCGCTACTGATTCACATTATATCACACATTGTTCATTTTGTCAATTATTAAAACATAATTACAATAAAAACAGAGGGCCGTACTCCTTAATGCTAATATGCTATAATTTAACCAACAAGAAAGCGGAGGTTTATGGAAAATAACGAAGAAAATCTAGGGATAAAGGCTAGTTCAGAGAGCCAGAAAACCGGTTGGGAATCCCTTGCTGCTTTAGCAGGTTCTAAAAATACAGAACAAGAAGCAGAAGTGGATTCATTTGATAAAGCCGCCAAAGAATGCCAGGAACAGATGTACGAACTAGACAAAAAGACCTTAACCTCAAGAAAATCGGATTTTGATCAGACATTTAGAGGATTCTTAAAAACTTGTCATGAAAAAACCGCGGAATGCGTAAGAACCGCAGCTTCTAGGGCCGAAAAACTAACCGAAGATGATGATCCAGAAATCGAAGTTCTCTCAAAAACCAAGCGAGCAGGAATAGCCGGTGGGCGCGTTGCCTCCGATGGAGAGCTTGGCACTGGAGAATACATTTTTGAGGTATTAGGCTCAAAATGCACACCTAATAATATCGGGAGACTAGTACTTATTTCTAAAACAATCCCAAGTTCTGATCTTGCAAGATTTGAAAGTATGCGTCTTGATGCTTGCAGAATTGAAAACGTAGTCATCGCTGGGCGAAGCTTCATTCACGACTGCGCACCAGAAGCACACAGGCTAATTGACGCCATGGTCGATTACTACGATGCAAAAGACGACCCAGAAAAGGTCGAAGCAAAACGTCTAGAACTAGCTAAGCTTCTTCTTGAGCTAAGGTCGAAACATCGTGCTGGATATAAAGATGCGCATGAAGAAAAAATATTTGATTTAGAAAACTATGACAAGATAGTGACAAAGCCTCTCGAGGATGGAGCCGGAGGGTATAGCAGTTCGGAAGACGGTGCACAAATCTATAACGGGGAGCAAAAAGAAGAAACTAAAGCAATTGATGTTTTAAGACAGCTAAAAAAGAACATGGAGCCAGTCCCACTAGCCACACCAAAGACAAAGATTCCTGAATTAAACGAAGCTTTCGAGCAACTTGGGCAGGTTCCGGTTGATGAAAGAACCGGAGAAATCCAAGTTTCAATGTCCGATCTTACCAAGGTGATGGAAGCCATCAATAAACACTTAATCAATAACCAAGGCGAGCGAACATTATATCCGTCAACGATTTCGGCAATTGCCTATATTGATCGTCTAGCAATGGCAGCAATCAAGAATATGTCAGCAAAGGATAGGAGAGAGGCCGCCTTTGACCCAACCTTTAAAGAAATTCTCCGGTTCTCACAGCTTACCATGAGTGGTGGCTACTCGGAAAATGAGTTTGAGGGATTCTACTCTAAATTCATGCGTCAAGCAAGTGAAGCATATGAAGAAGACGGTATTGACGATGATAAAATTACAGAAGCATACAGAATGCTTTCATTTAGATCCGTGAAAAACGCCGAGGCGGTTGCTAGAGAATTCCGCGGTAATTTAGGGCTAAATTATTTAATACCCGCAATATGGTCGGGAAATCTCACACACGAACTCATTGGGCTTGCTGATGGCCAGAGTGAAGTTAGTATCAAAGACATTGATATTGGCGTCGACGAAATGGTAGCAAACTTAGATCCTTTAGCAATTAACCGAAGAATAGACACTCTACTTGAGCTTGGCGCAGACGTTAACCAAATCGTTTCAAAATTAGGGCCAGCTTATACTGCAAGCAATATTGATATACTAATCGAACACGGCCTAAAGATAGATGTAAATGAATTATTTAAAAAACTAACGCCAAACCAACTTGAAGCTAATTTGCCTAAACTCCTTAAAAACGGGGCATCTGTAGATGAATTAGTAACGACACTGACTCCAGCGGCCATTGCTAAAAATCTCGATGTGTTAACTGAATATAATGCGAAGATAGACATAGATCAATTGACATCAAATCTTACACCAGACCAGGTTATTAACAATCTCGATACGCTCTTTAAGCACGGCGCAAAAATAGATATAAATAATCTCGTAGCGCAAGTTAATAGGTTTGCAATCAGCGGCAATCTATTAACCCTGCTTAAATACGGTGCGGATATTAATCAAATTGTATCCCGGCTGAGCAACGGAACAATCATAGATAATCTAGAAACTCTTTTAGAACATGGCGCCAATATAGATATTAACGAACTCGTTGATAAACTTACTCGGTCGGAGGCTATAAAATATGGCGAAAAATTAATAAGATATGGTATTTCACCAGAGAGAATTGCAGAAAGAGCAAAAAGACCTGAAGATGATGAATAATATAAAAAGATAAACCCAACAAAAATGGTGCGGGTACAGGGAGTCGGACCCTGATCTCATCCTTGGGAAGGATACATAATAGCCGCTATACGATACCCGCAACTACAATAATTATAGCATTATTCTTCGCCGGTGTCGATATTGATATACTCTTTTACGCCGTCACCAGCTCTTAAGGCTTCGACTTTTGATTCAAACTCCGTAAATGGCACCTTAATTGATACAAAATTTACCTCTGCCTCTGTTTTTGCAATTAATTTCACAAAATAGTAACCATCGGCATTCATCGAAACAAATCTACCTGTTTGCTGGCCCGGTTCAAGCTTAGACGCTTCTGTTGCACGGCCGCCATCAATGTTTTGGTTGCTTACCAGCCCACCAGTTTCCTCATAAACAATTCTTTCGCCAAGTTTGTTTGCTACCTGGCCAAACTTACCACCATTGTCACTAAGCATCACTTCTACCTCTAGAGCAGTCTCGTTTGCCTTGGTATCAATCTTTTGCTCAACTTTAGCTTTTGTAAGCGTTAGATATAGCATTCTTTCATATTCGCTCTTACTGAGACCAAAATTCTCATCTATTATTCTCATAAAGCTTTCTTCGCTACGTTCTACGCCACCAACTGAAAGATGCCTATTGAATTCGTTTGCAATTTCCTCTTTTGTCACCTCAATGCCATTTTCTCTAGCTAGTTTCAATGCATAGGTGTATTCTTCTGCCTCATTTAGAGCCGCTCTCTTATATTGATTCCTAAGATCTTCTATCGAGCTTTCATTATCCACCTGGCTCGACTGGCGTTCAATCGATTGAATGCTACTTCTGTAAAACATCAAATAATCTGAAAACTTCACGCTTTCGCCATCAATCGACGCCACAGAAACCGGTATAATCTTCGTAACTCTAAACAGCATTTCATCTGTCATGCCGAATTTATAGAGAGCAAGCCAACCACCAGTTGCAATAATCGCAAAAACCACCACCGCAATTAAAACAGTGTTAATCACGATACGGTGTTTGGTCATCTGTAAGGGATACTTAAACTTACGACCAGCGGTAAGAACCTCCTCACGACGTTCCTCAACCCGCTGAAGCTCAGTTTTCTTCTCGTCTTTCTTCGAAAACAGTTTCATGGTATAATTATTATAACATATTTTGGCCCGGTGGCTCAATGGATAGAGCAATTCCGTCCTAAGGAAGAGGTTGTGCGT
>CAZCPT010000037.1:0-3870 GCA_964499905.1 uncultured Candidatus Saccharibacteria bacterium
TAATTTAGTATAATAGGGGTATGCAAGAAGAATTTAGTGAAATTATGAATCGGCTAAGTGAAAACGCAAGATTTGCGCTTCAAAAGGCCGATTTTTATAGTAAAAGATACAATAATGGTTACATGAGCACTGAACACTTACTTTTAGGTATTCTTTCGATTGATACTTCGACCGGCGCAAAGATGATTCGTGAGCATGGAGCCACGCTTGAAGAAGTTGAAAAAGCTTTGAATAAGGTGGCGGTGGAAGTGCCGGGGTCTGACATGGCGATGATGTCTTTGTCCGAAGCTGTAATTCTGACGCTTCGTATGGCGCAAAACTATACGAGAGAGCAAGGTCTTACGGTGATTGGTACGGAGCATTTACTTTATGCCCTGCTTAGCCAGCCAAATTCCCGTGCATCTTTGATTCTAGTTGGATTAAAAGTTGATACCGATAAGATGCTCGACGAAATTGAAGATTTAGTAGAAGAGCAAACTAAGGACGAAAAGCTAAAGGCCGAAAAAGCAAAGTATTTAAAGAAGACACCCCTAAAGTTTCTTAGTCGTTACGGCAAAGATTTAACTGAAGAAGCGAGAGCTGGAAAACTTGATACGGTGATTGGACGAGAGAGCGAGATTGAAAGGGTAGTGACAGTTCTCTCCCGTCGTACTAAATCCAATCCGGTATTAATTGGTGAGGCCGGTGTAGGTAAAACGGCAATCGTGGAGGGCTTAGCAGCTAGGATTGCCAATAATGAGGTACCTGGTAATTTAATTGGTAAACATATTTATCAAGTGGATCTTTCGTCCGTGGTGGCTGGTACCAAATTCCGTGGTGAATTTGAAGAAAGAATTAAGGGCATTATTGATGAAGCAACTGGTGACGAATCAATTCTATTATTTATTGATGAAATTCATCTACTTTGTGGCGCGGGCTCGTCTGAAGGTTCGATGGATGCAGCTAATATTTTGAAACCAGCCTTGGCACGTAATTCGATTAATTTAATTGGCGCGACAACTTTAGACGAATATAGAAAGTCGATTGAAAAAGATAAAGCTCTTTCTCGTCGTTTTCAGACTGTGATGGTAGAAGAGCCGTCGGCGGCAGTAACGCTAAGAATTCTAAAAGGCATTAAAAAGCATTATGAAAACCATCACGGTGTAGTGATTCCGGACGAGATTTTAGAAACTGCAATTACGATGAGTCAACGTTATATTAATGATCGTTTCATGCCGGACAAAGTGATTGATATTATTGATGAAGCTTCGGCAATTTGTAAAGTGGCGGCTGATAAAAAAGGCGGTAGTAAATATAAAAAGATGAAGATTGAAAAATCGACTCTTGAGGGTAAGATTACCGAAGCCGCTGAAAAAGAGGATTATGAAAAAGCAGCAAACTACAAGACGGAACTAGCGAAACTCGAACAGGAAATTAAGAAACTTGAAAAAGCCGGCGTAAAAGAAACCGAGAATCCAAAACTTACGGAAGAGAACTTGGCTACGGCTGTGTCACTAAAAACTGGCATTCCAGTTTCTAAGGTGCATGGTTCTGAAATGAAGATGTTAATGGAGTTAGAAGATCACATTGAAGAATCAATTGTTGGTCAGGACGAAGCAGTAAAAGCAGTCGCAAAAGCGATTCGTCGTGGCAGGTCTGGCATTGCAGATTCTAGAAGGCCGATTGGTTCTTTCCTATTCATGGGCCCAACTGGCGTTGGTAAAACTGAACTTGCCCGCGTGATTGCCCGCGAAGTATTTGGTGGCGAGAATGCCCTAGTCAAAATCGACATGAGTGAGTTTGGTGAAAAACATAATGTGTCGAGGCTCGTAGGCGCGCCGGCTGGTTATATTGGCTACGATGATGGTGGTAAGCTCACAGAGGCTGTACGTAGAAAACCATATTCTGTAATTCTCTTTGATGAAATTGAAAAGGCGCATCCAGATGTATTTAATCTTCTACTTCAAATTTTGGAAGACGGAGTTTTGACGGACGGCCAGGGAAATAAAATTAAATTTAATAATACGATTGTGATTCTTACCTCTAACCTTGGTTCAGCTGACATGTACCGCGAAAGCGAGCTTGGCTTTACGGCAAAAACTGCAAAAGACAAAAAAGCTTTGGAACAAGAATATGAAGAAAACAAATCCTACGCGATGAAGGCGCTGAAAAAGGTGATGCGTCCGGAATTAATTAATCGTCTTGATAACATTTTAGTGTTCCATGCACTCACGAAAAAAGATGTTGAAAAGATTTTTGATAATCTCATTAACGATTTGAAGAAGCGCCTTGCTACAAAAGGTATTGGGCTTAAAATCGATGAGAAGGCAAAGGAAAACCTAATTAAAGAAGGATATGATCCTAAGAATGGCGCAAGGCCGCTTCGTCGTAAAATTGAAGATGATGTGGAGTCGCTTCTTTCTGAGGAAATCATTTCTGGGCACTTTAAAAAAGGTGATATTCCGGTTCTTAAATATGAAAAAGGTAAATATAAGTTAGTAAAGGAGTAATATGAAAAAACCAAATGATTATTTAGTACCAACAATTATTGAAGAAACCAATCGTGGCGAAAGAGCCTATGACATTTATTCAAGGCTTCTTAACGACCGTATCATTTTTATTGGTGAAGAAGTAAATCCACATACAGCTAATCTAGTAGTGGCGCAGCTGCTCTATCTTGCCCATGAAGATCCAAAGAAGCCAATTAAGCTTTACATTAATTCCCCAGGCGGTTCGGTTTATGATGGTCTTGCGATTATTGACACAATGAATTACATTGAGCCAGATGTAGAAACGATTGGTATTGGGCTTCAGGCTTCGATGGGTGCGATGTTACTTTCTTGTGGTGCGAAGGGTAAAAGATTTTGTCTACCTAATGCACGTATTATGATTCATCAACCATCGTCTGGCACGGAAGGTAAAATCACCGACCAGGAAATTATGCTAAAGGAAGGAATTTTCTTAAAGAAACGTCTTGCGGAAATTTTTGCAAAAAACACTGGTAAGACCCTGGCCCAAGTTGAAAAAGACATGGACCGTGATAATTGGATGAGTGCCGAAGAGGCTAAAGAATACGGTATTATCGACGAAATAATTAAATAGTTATTTACGTGGAGTAGAAATGTTAGCTCCGCGACCGTAGTCTGGGAGGATGATTTTGACGGTTTCGCCGCGATGGTTTTTGAGTGGAATGTTTAATTCGTTTGCGAGTGTGTTTACTACGGCTGCACCGATGCGAAGTCCAGTAAAAGAACCTGGGCCAGACATAAAAGTGATTTCGGTGAGATCTTTAAAATCCTTATGATTCTCTACTAATTTGTCGTGAATATATTTAAGCAGATTTTCGGCTAAATCACGGCCGGATTCCCAAGTATATTCTTTGTCATCGAACCTTAGAATTGTAGTTGGAGTTGAGGTGTCTAAATACATTTTCATAATTCTGTCACCTCACGTGTGCCGTCGTCATTAAGTTTAATTTCAATTCTTTTGCGGTTTTCTGGTAAAAAGTTTTCGACACTTTCGGCCCATTCCACAACAATAACGGCATGGTTGTTATTAATATTCTCATTCAAATCGTCAGCCATAAGGCCTGGGTCGCCGAGGCGATAAAAGTCATAGTGAATTAATTCTCCGCCTTTAAATGCGTAGGTTTTTGAAATAGTAAAACTAGGGCTGGTGACTGGCTCTTTAACACCGAGACCTTCGGCTAGACCGCGCGTAAAAGTGGTTTTACCGGTGCCAACATCACCCAGTAGTTCAATTACACAGGGAATAGAAAGCTTCCCGGCAAAGCTTTTGCCGTAATCTAGCATTTCTTGTTCTGATGTGATTTTCATTGTATAATTATAACATGAAAATCTATATTTCTGGTATCTCTGGAACAGGGATGGG
>CAZCPT010000038.1:0-3681 GCA_964499905.1 uncultured Candidatus Saccharibacteria bacterium
AGGAGAACCAACGTCAGCTTTGTTACGAGCGACCTTGGCAATAGCCTTGTCTTTATTCTCTTTTGTTATCATGCGACTCATTATACCATACCTCTTAAAAATAATCAATAATTATGCTAGAATATCCCTTATGGAAGACCAAATCATTTTAGTCGATAAACCAGCCGGAATTTCCTCTTTTGGCGTGGTTGCAAAGATTCGTCGCGAACTCCGCGACGAATTTGGCCATAAGGTTAAAGTCGGCCACACTGGCACTCTTGATCCTTTTGCTACCGGTCTCATGATTCTGTTATCAGGTAAAATGACCAAAAAATCCAATGAATTTTTGAAACTTGATAAGGTTTACGAAGCCGAAATGAAACTTGGGTTCACATCAACTACCGGTGACCCAGAAGGCGAGATTACCGAAGTTGGCTCTGTTATCCCAGAAATGACAGATATTCAAAAAGTACTTGATTTCTTTACTGGTGAAATCTCTCAGACCGTCCCAAAATTCTCTGCTGTTAAAATCAACGGCGAACGTGCCTATAAACTCGCGAGAAAAGGTACGGATTTTGAAACGCCGACTCGCAAAATCACAATCTACAAGATTGAACTTCTTGATTATTCCTACCCTACTCTTAAAATCCGCTGCCACGTGAGTAGCGGCACTTATATCCGCACACTCGCCGAAGATATTGGCAAAGCTCTTGGGACCAGCGCCTATCTCACCGCCCTCCGCCGCACACAGATTGATAACTACCACATCGAAGATGCCAAAAAAGTTGTGCTATAATTAAAGTATGTTAGTTCAAGCTAGCCGCCTAATCGGCACCAAAGTTCTTAGCATGCAATCGACCAGTGCTGTCGGTTCAGTTTCAAAACCAATTGTCGACCCCTCCGACTGTAAAGTTATCGGATTCTTCCTTTCTGGATCTATGGTAGACCGCGGCGCCAACATTTTAGACACTAAATCCATTCGCGAATACTCCCGCTATGGTATGGTGATTGATTCTATTAACGAATTAGTTAACCGCGACGATGTAATTAAGATTAGCAAAGTATTAGAATTAAACTTTGACCTGGTTGGCCTTAAAGTTGAAACTAAAAAAGGCACTAAACTCGGCAAAGTGGTTGATTATACTGTAACCAGCGAAGATTATATGGTCCAACAAATCATTGTTAAACGTCCAATCATGAAAAGTTTTGTTGACCCAGAATTAACCATTCCACGCAAAGAAATACTCGAAATCACCGACTTCAAGATCATTGTTAAAGACGAAGAGAGTGTCATCAAGAAAAAAGCCGCAAACGAAGATTTTATTCCAAATTTTGTGAATCCGTTCCGTAAGACTGAACGAGATTTCGCACAGTCTCAAAGTGAAATCCCTGACGACAAAGATACTGAATAAGCTTTTCATCATCATATTTTTTGCGTTTTTTCGCAATGATTTTTAATATTTCCTCTTCGTCATTCCTTGAAGATTTATCCAAAACTTCATCGATGATGTCTCTTGAAACACCTTTCTTCATCAGCTCTTGAGAAAGACGCCTTTTCGAAATCCCCTTCTTCACGAATCTATTTTCAACATAAAACTCAGCAAATTTTGAATCATCAAGATAACCTTTAGAAATTAACCTTTCAACAATCGTATCAGTAAATGATGCCCTATCTACAGAAAAATCAGAAGACTGTTCTGAGGGAGTAAGACTTGGCCTAGCGGCCCGGAGCGCTCCCGAAGAACAGCTTCTGGTTTTTCTATAAAGGTAATCCCTCGTTTCTCGTATCGAATGTGGACGCGTTAACACCCATTCCAAAGTTCTTTGGTACAACTTCCCAAATTCTGACGCTTTTTTATACTCAGCTAAATCATTTTCAGTAATACTCTGGCCAACTTTCAATTTAATATCCGCGAGCTGTGCAATATCAAGTGAAAATGAATATTTTCCGTTTACAAAAACATTTACCCGGTTTTCATTTTTTACCGCTTGCTTAATATTAGTTATTTTAAAAACCGGTGCACCAGATTCTTCTGGCACTTCACTAAGCTTTAATATATCCATGTAATTTTAACCACTCCGCAATATTTGGGAATGTGATTTTATCATTCTTCAAAGGGTCTTTAGCATATTTCAAACGAAACTCTTCCATTTCGCTATATTTTACCCACTTCACTTCAGATACTTCGTCATCATCAAATTTAAAATCACTTGGTTCACCTGGTCTACCGGTCCAATCTACACAATAAACCCAGGCAAACCTATTGCAATTAAACGGACGCATCGTTACAAATTGTAAATCTTCAGCTGTAATCTTTACGCCAATTTCCTCTTCTGTTTCACGAATTGCTGCTTCTACTAAAGTTTCACCAAGATTCACGTGCCCACCAGCCGAAAAGTCCCACAAACCCGGAAAACGATCAACCTTTTGAGATCTCTTCTGCCACAAGAATTCAAGCTCATGATTTTCATCAAAACGATATAAGGCAATCACTGCAACACCCACAATTGATTTGTCTCCGGTTATTTCCGGATTATTCATTGCTGAGCTCCATCCTTTACCCGGAATCGGCTCACCGTTTTTTGCGTATACTTGCCAAACCTCATTCTGATGCATGAGTTTTCCTCCTTTTTTAGTATTATTCTTCTTCAGCTGCACGTTCGCGAACGAGTTTTTCAATCTCGTCCATTAATTCTGGTTTTTCTCTAAATAACTTTTTCACGGCTTCGCGACCTTGGCCCAAAGTCTCGCCATTATATTTAAAGAATGCACCAGCTTTATCAATGATGCCGTATTGTACGCCAAGATCTAGTACGTCACCAGTCTTTGAAATACCTTCGTTATACATGATGTCAAACTCAGCCGTCCTAAATGGTGCCGCAATCTTGTTTTTCACCACCTTAATCTTTGTACGGTTACCGGAAATGTTATCGCCTTCCTTAATCTGGCCAATGCGACGAATATCAATACGCACAGATGCGTAAAATTTCAACGCGTTACCACCAGTCGTAGTTTCTGGATTACCAAACATCACGCCAATCTTCATGCGAATCTGGTTAATAAAGATGACAGTAGCGCGTGATTTAGAAATAATACCAGTGAGCTTACGCATCGCCTGGCTCATCAGTCTTGCCTGAAGACCCATCTGTGCCTCGCCCATGTCACCATCAATCTCAGCCTGTGGCACCAAGGCTGCTACTGAGTCCACTACAATAAGATCTACCGCATTTGAACGTACCAAAGTTTCACAAATCTCGAGCGCCTGTTCGCCGTTATCCGGCTGCGAAATCAGTAAGTTTGCCGTGTCAACACCAATCTTCTTAGCATATGCCGGGTCAAGAGCATGCTCTGCATCGATAAATGCTGCCTGCCCACCTTGCTTCTGAATCTCCGCAATAGCGTGGAGTGCCAAAGTCGTTTTGCCAGAAGATTCTGGCCCATAAATCTCAATGATACGACCCTTAGGATAACCACCACCAAGTGCTAAATCAAGCGATAACGAACCAGAAGGAAGTAGCTCCACATCCATCTTTGGCGTCTCACCAAGCTTCATAATCGAGCCATCACCAAACTGCTTCGTAATCTGTTGGATTGCAAGTTTCAGCGCTTCGGACTTTCCGTCGCTCTTTTCGTTTTTATTCTCTGCCACCACATCCTTTTTTGCCATAGTATTACCTTTCTTGATCTTATTATATACTAAA
>CAZCPT010000039.1:0-2932 GCA_964499905.1 uncultured Candidatus Saccharibacteria bacterium
CCGTGGAAGTAGGAAATTACTTCTTCCGTATTCCGACTGATAGGTTACGTCCGTTGAATTGTGCCTTACCTTCAATTACGATATCGTCACCGATAAGAGTTAAAATCTTATCGAGTAAATCCTGACCAATCTCCTTGTGGGCCATTTCACGGCCACGGAAAATCACCATGATTTTGACACGATCACCGTCGTCTAGGAATTCACGCATCTTGCGGACTTTGATGTTAAGGTCGTTTTCTGAAATCTTTAGACCAATCTTCATTTGCTTCAGCTCAGATTGCTTTTCACGAGCTTTTTTGCGATTCTTGGCCTCTTCTTTCATCTTTTGATACTGGTATTTACCCCAGTCAATAATTTTAACAACCGGAGGATTAGCATTGGCGGCAATTTCCACCAAATCTACTCCCTGTTCCTTCGCTAGAAGTTGAGCTTCGCGACTAGACATAATGCCCAGTTGCTCTCCACTTGAACCAATGACACGAACCTCAGGATAACGAATTTCTCCATTGAGGCGGGTGTGCGATGTAGTTTTGATAGTAGTCCTTTCTTCTCTCGAATTAACCTGATATACATTATAGCAAATTCCCCCTTAAATTACAAGGGGGAATTAACTAAATTCTAGAGAGAATTATTTTTCTTCTTTTTCAGCTTCTTTTTTCTCAGCCTTAGCAGCTTTCTTTGGAGCTTTACCAACGGTTTGCTCTAACTTTACCCAAGTAAGAACGATGATTGCGGCACCGAGAATGATGTAAAGGTAGGTGCCAAAACCTGGGTGCATGAAACCAGAGCCACTAGCGAGACAGTTAATAAAGCTAATTAAGCCGAGTAAAACCATAAAACCACTAACACAAGTGTCGACAATCTTCTCACTTTTTTGAAGAGGGAGTTTAATCTTTAAAACATCAAGTGCGATAAGAATCTTAAGACCAAACCAACAAAGAGCTACAAGCGATGCGAGAAGTGACAAAACGCCGAGTGCTACATCGAAAAAAGCATTCTGTGATGCTGAAAAGCCAAAGAGTGATGCTACATACCAAGGAAAGAATAAACAAATAAAGGCAAGTAAGCCACAACCGGCTTGAATTAATGTTTTTAATTTCATATAACTCCTTTTTTAACTTATTTTTATTTTAAGATATTTTGAAGAAACATTCAAGCATAATTATTATCTTTTTCTAAAAGAAAGTGCTTCTGCTATATGGCTTTCTTTGATAATATCGGCACCTTCTAAATCAGCAATAGTTTGGGCGACCTTAATGGTTTTAAAGTACGATCTAGCTGATAGATTTAATGTCGTTGACGCGGTTTTAAGTAGCTCTTCGGCGGCAACGTCAAGCTTTAAAAGTGTTGCTACTTGCCAGGACGAAAGCGAACTATTAAACATGCCGTTTTTCTTAAATCTCGCCTTTTGACGCGAAATTGCCTCTGTTATAGTATTTTTTACAACAATATGCTCGCCAGTTTTTTGGGTGATTGGCCGGGCTAATTCCGCGTTTTCGACTCGCTCTACTGTGATGTTCATATCGATGCGATCGAGCAGTGGCCCGGATAATTTTCTGCGGTAGTTTTGGATTTGGGTTTCTGTACATTTACATTCATGGGTTTTATCGCCAAGATATCCGCAAGGGCAGGGATTCATCGTTGCGATTAGCATAAAATCGGCTGGGTATATATTCTTGCCGCCCGCCCTTGAAATCACAATTTGTTTATCCTCAAGCGGTTGTCTCAAAGTTTCGAGCAGAGCTCTAGAATATTCCGGTAGCTCGTCTAAGAACAATACGCCCTTATGCGCCAAGGAAATCTCTCCAGGCATCGCATTTGCTCCGCCACCCACAATCGAGACTGCACTGGCCGTATGATGAGGATTTCTGAACGGACGTTTAGTTATTACGCCGCTATTTGAAAGCCCCGCCATCGAATAGATCTTCGTGACTTCTAGCACTTCTTCTGGCGGAAGTTCGGGTAGCAGATTCGCGGCGGCTTTTGCCAGCATCGTTTTGCCAGCTCCTGGTGGGCCCGAAATAAGTAAATTATGATGTCCGGCCACGGCAATTTGCACGGCGCGCTTAGCAAGATTCTGGCCTCGAATATGATCTAGAATATCCAAATCATCGTCTTTTTGCTCTGTTTTTGTTATTTTTACATCATCCGTGCTCTCTAAGACGTTTTTATTAAGTAGCGCCAAAAATACATCCTTCAGGCTCCTTGCCCCGTAAACCTTAATTCCTTTAACCAGAGCCGCCTGCGCCAAGTTTTCTTCCGGGATGTAAACCTCTTTAAACCCTTCTTTTCTAGCTAGTTCTACGATATTAATGATGCCTTTTACGGCTCTTAGTTCGCCACTTAGCGACAATTCGCCTACAAATAGTTTGTTGGCCGTGTCGGATAATAATAATTGCCGCGATAATACCAAAATCGAGAGCGCAATCGGAAGATCTAAATATGATCCGTCCTTCAAAAAATCCGCCGGCGCGAGATTTATTGTAATTTTTCGAGTCGGGAACGAAAAACCGGAATTTAAAATCGCACTTTTTACACGTTCCTTTGCTTCATTAATTGTTTTATTTGCCATGCCTACAATACTAAAAGTCGGCAGGCCTTTTTTTATGTCGCCTTCCACGAAAACGAGTTTTCCATTTAGCCCACATGGCATGATTGAATGTATTTTGCTTGTCATAATTTTGCGTTCTAACACACGTTATTTGAAAATAAAACCCACCACCAAAAAACTAAGCCTAGGCGCGTTAGGCGGCATATTTTTTGTTCAAAAAAACCTGTGGAAAACTCAACAAAAATTATACAAAAATTGTACAGAAAATCTATTGACATAAGCAATTTTTCACGATATTATAGAGGTAGCTTCTGGATAAAATATTTATACAGAAGGTAAAAACAAAAATTTAGCCAAAATAACTCCACACTCTACAAAAAG
>CAZCPT010000040.1:0-2886 GCA_964499905.1 uncultured Candidatus Saccharibacteria bacterium
TCCGCCAGCCAGGGCAGCATGCAGATGGATATAGGGCTTTTCATCCACAAAAGTAATACTGCCGGACAGATTCGTGATCTCCATGAAGCCGGACAGCTCCTCCTCATGATAGGCCTGGGCCTGAAGGTTATAAACCCCAATCAGGGCCTGGTCGGCGGCGCCGATGGCATCCACCTGGGCCAGGTGGATTTTTTCATCTCTGCAGAGAGTCGCCAGGGTTTCCATGATTTCTTCGCCGCGGTCGATCCGGACCATAAACGCAACCCCCCACCGCTTGTGATATAATAATCTCATGAAGATTCATGAAAACGTTCCAATTTCATCTCTAACAACTATGCGACTTGGAGGTCCTGCTAGGTTCCTTCTTGAAGTCGAAAACAAGGCCGATGTAGCTTCCGCTTATGCTTTTGCAAAGTCACAAAACTTGCCAGCCGTACCAATCGGAAGTGGCGCAAACACCTTAGGACACGACGAAGGTTTTAATGGTGTTTTAATCAAAAATGTCATGGTTGGTATTACCGAAAGTGAAGATGAACCAGGCATCATTACCGCTATGGGTGGTACCGAATGGGACGCTGTAGTAGAATATGCTTGCAAAAAAGAATATACCGGCATCGAAGCTTTAAGTAAAATTCCTGGTCTTGCTGGCGCCGCTCCAGTTCAAAATATCGGTGCTTATGGTCAAGATGTTTCTGGCGTTTTTTACGATGCAGATGTTTACGATTCTGAAACCGGCGAATATAAAACTCTTACTAAAGAAGATTTTCATTTTTCCTATCGTAAAAGTATCATGAATACCACCGAGAAAAATCGTTACTTCATTATTGCGATTCGTTTAAAAATGGAAGTCGGTCGTATGAATCGTCCATTCTATAATTCAATCGAAGATTACATTACTAAACACAACGAAACCGTGTTTACTCCACTTAATGTCCGCAAAATGGTTGCCGCTATCCGTGCCGAAAAACTTCCAGATCCAGCTCAAATTGCGAGCGCCGGTTCTTTCTTTAAAAATATTTATATTACCGAAGAAGAAGCCTTTCAAATTACCAGTCGTGGCATTCCAATTCACCGTGGTAACGATGGTATCAAAATTAATTCCGGTTGGCTCATCGAACAATGTGGTCTCTCCGGACAATTAATCTATGGTATCCGCGTTAACAAAGCTGCCGCACTCGTCTTAATTAATGAGTCCGCCAAGAGTTTTGCCGAACTTGCTGCCGCCCGTAACTTTATCACTAATACTGTTTTCGAAAAATTCGGTTTTAAATTACAACAGGAACCAGTTGAACTCGTATGAAAATCTTAGATGGTAAAGAATTAGCTGGTTTTATTAAAGAACGACAACGACATCAGGTTGCCGGTTTAAACAAAAAACCGCATCTTCTTATCATCCGAAATAGCAATAGTCCCGTTATTTCAAAATATGTAAATTTAAAAATCGAATATGGCGAAGACATCGGCGTAAAAGTCTCCGTTTTTGACGCTAAAACTTCTGATGAAATTCGCGACAAAATTTTAGAAGCTAATAACGATTCTGATATTAACGGAATAATTTTACAACTTCCAATCGCCGAAAAAGATAAGACAGACGAATTAACCAACCTCATTGCGCCCGCAAAGGATGTTGATGGTTTGTCCGCTCACGGTGATTTTGACTCCGCTACCGCCACCGCCATCAACTGGTTGCTAGCCGGACACAATATTAATCTAGAAAATCTAAGAATTGCTATTGTCGGTCGTGGTAAACTAGTCGGTGCCCCACTTGAAAAAATGTTTAGAAACTCTGGATATAACGTAACGGTTTTCCATCGTGGCGATGATTTAACTAAACTTACTGATTATAATTTAATCGTTACTGCCACTGGCGTGCCAAATCTTATTAAATCTGAAATGGTCAGTGCTGGTACAATAGTGGTTGACGCTGGCACCGCCTCCGAAGATGGCGTCATCGTCGGTGACGTAGAAGAAAAAGCTCGCGAAAGAAAAGATATTGCGGCCATCACACCAAAAATCGGCGGTGTCGGCCCCCTCACCGTTACCTGCCTTTTCGATCACGTCATCCAAGCCGCAATTAAATAACAACAAAAAAAGCACCCTCACGGGTGCATTTTTCTACGGACTTGATGATCCACCAGTAGGATGTGGCACCACAAGGCCATTACTATCAACATCCACAATATTCACTGCACGTGGTTGAGACGCAGTCCAAGAATCACGCGTTGCAATATCGAAGTCTTTCCCACCAATTTTAAACTTGCCAGTAGAAGCATCAACATTTACAGCAACACCTGTCGTAGGATCATACTTAGCGACCATCGCATCCTGAGCCTGCTTTTTAAAATCGGCAGCAGTTATACTAGTCACATCGGCACCTGCAGCAATCGCACTAAGCATAATCTTTTTATCTGCAGATAAGTTTTGGTTAGAGGCAAGTACACTTCTTGCCATACTCGCATCAAGAAGCCCAGAATGCGCCATACCAGCCAAGCTGTCTCCAGAAAGCTTTCCAATATCTTCTGGCTTAATATCATCATAATTAATCATACCAGCACCACTCGTCATATGTGCGTAATCACCATATTCACCAAGGCTAGTCATACTACTACTACCATAGCTACCACCAGTCTTTGCCCAAGTTGCAAGCTCCATATCAGTAGATAAGAAATCGCTACCATAACGCTTAGACATATCCCTTAACCACGCCGCTCTTGCATCATTATTACCATTGAATTTAAGCATGCCGTTATTTTCTGCATAGCGCATTAACTTTGCAATATCCTTTGGTTTCATATTGGAATTACGCATCGCCTCAACTGCAGCATTCATTTCAGTTTCACTGCCTTTTTGTGCCGCAGATAAGAACATCCTTCCATAATATGCACC
>CAZCPT010000041.1:0-2521 GCA_964499905.1 uncultured Candidatus Saccharibacteria bacterium
TTGAAGCGATCTACGCGACCTTCGGTATCGATAATCTTCTCTTCACCAGTAAAGAATGGATGGCTTTTAGAAGAAATCTGAACCTTAACTAATGGGTATTCTTTACCATCTTCCCATTTGATGGTTTCTTCGCTCACAGCGGTAGACTTAGTGAGGAAAGAAAAATTCGCGGCTTCGTCCATGAAGACGACATCACGATAATCCTTAGGATGTAATTCTTTTTTACTCATGATTGTTGCCTATTATATCAGTTATTAATAAAAAAGTAAAGAGAAAAGGCGAGCAAAAGCTCGCCTTTCCAAAGTGCTTAGAGGATAGTGCTGATGTCCGACACGACTTCGTCGATAAAGCCACGCTCTTTAGCGTCCGGCGGAAGCAGGTAATACTCGACTCGTGCCAGAGCGTCGTACTCAAGCTCTTTCATGTTGCTGTGCTTCAGTACGTGAGGCTTAATAACCTCTTTCTCGACCCGTTCGTCGAACTTCACGCGGTCTTGGACCTTGTTGGCGGCACCGCCGGCAAAGGAGGAACCTTCATGAAGCAGGAACGTTGCATAGGGAAGCGAGAAACGCTTGTGGCCCGTAATGCCAATGAGAAATGCCATTGAACACCACTGGCCGACATTGATCGTGTAGACCGGAGTCTTGCTGAGCTCGATGGCCGCGATAATCGGCAAACCCTCTGCCACGTCTCCACCGGGAGAGTTGATGTAAAGCTTGATGGGTTTGCGGTCCGCTGGCGGGATGCTGATGTCTTCGCGATTGAAATCCAGAATTGCCTTGACGATATACGTTGCCGTCGAAGCAAATTCGTTCGACGTCTCTTCGTAGCCAAGCGGCTCGATTTCGCGGTAGAGATAGAGCTTCCTTTCCTTCAGATCTTCGAGCATGCGATACTCTTCTGCCGAGATTGTGATTTTCAGCAGATCTTGCGGGACTTCGAATGACATTACTGCCACCTCCTCTTTTTAAATTGCTCTTATCTAAGATAAGCGCTTGGGGAAGATTTTAGCAAAAAATATTGCGTTTTTCAAGCATGTGTGTTATAATTCGTTCATTAATAAATTTAATGAAACAGCTATGGGAGGTTTCCTGAATAAACCCATAGCAAAGGAAAGGAAATCATAGATGACTGTATCAGTCGATATGAAAGCTCTGCTCGAAGCTGGTGCCCATTTTGGTCACAAGACGAGCCGCTGGCACCCAAAGATGGCGCCATACATCCACAGCAAACGCCAGGATGCACACATTATTAACCTTGAGAAGACCGTCGATGCACTCGAAGTTGCTCTTCCAAAAGTCACCGAAATCGTAAAGAATGGCAAAAAGATTCTTTTCGTCGGTACCAAGAAACAGATGAAAGACACTGTTAAGGAAGCCGCTGAGTCTGTCGATATGCCATACGTAACCGTGCGTTGGGTTGGTGGCACTCTTACTAACGTAGAGACTGTAAACCGCCAAATCAAGAAGCTAAAAGACCTTGAGCGCCGCATGGCTTCTGGTGAACTCGAAAACCGCTATTCAAAGCTCGAAGTTCAAAGATTCCAAGAGGAAATCGATCTCTTGAACGAGCGCTATGGTGGCATCAAGAACATGACCGAGCAACCAGCCGCTATCGTCGTAATCGACGCAATCGAAGACAAGAATGCTATTAAGGAAGCTAACGGTCTTAAGATTCCAGTATTTGCTTTGACTGACACTAACGTTGATCCAACCAATATCAACTATGTCATTCCAATGAATGATGATGCGATCAAGGCGACTAAGCTTGTTCTTGGCTACTTCGTCGAAGCTATCAAAGAAGGTAAAAAATAATTTAGGAGGCAAAATGGCTGAAATTTCAGTTGAACAAATCAAAAAATTAAAAGAACTTTCTGGCGCTGGGCTTACTGATGCCAAAAAGGCACTCGTTGAAGCTAACGGTGATTTTGATAAAGCTCTTGAAGCTATGCGCAAAAAAGGTCTCACCAAGGCTGAGAAGCGTGGCGACCGCGAAACCCGCGAAGGCCTCGTTGAAGCCTACATTCATGATGGCCGCCTTGGCGCTATTGTCGAAGTAAACTGCGAAACTTCTTTCGTAGCAAAGACCGATGAATTCAAGACTTTAGCTCACCAAATTGCCATGCAAATTGCTTCAATGAACCCACTTTATGTTTCTGAGAATGATATCCCAGAAGAAGCCCGTAAGGCTAAGATTAAAGAGCTTGAAGCTAACTTCAAAGGCCCAGAAAACATGAAGGAAAAGATTCTTGAAGGCCAAATGAAGAAAGCCTTTGCTGATAAGGTTCTCATGAACCAACCATACATTCTTGATGACACCAAGACTGTTGAACAGTTCATTAAAGAATCCATTGCTAAGACTGGTGAAAATATTACAATTCGTCAGTTCAAGCGTATTGAGTTGGGCGTTACAGAATAATTATATTTAACAACAAAAATACCATCATAAGGGACCTTCCGGAGGTTACGACAGAGGATGAGGGCGCGAGCCCCGTAACGACGGGCGCGAGCGACCCGTGTCC
>CAZCPT010000042.1:0-2441 GCA_964499905.1 uncultured Candidatus Saccharibacteria bacterium
AACCAAGCGTGAGCTGACCCCAAGGAGTTCTTGGAGCTTTACCAGAACCGTGACGGCCACCGTCACCACCACCGTGTGGGTGGTCCGTAGCGTTCATCACGACACCACGTACAGTTGGGCGGATACCTTTGCGGCGTTTGCGGCCAGCTGCACCGATTTTAACGTTCTGATGCTGTAAGTTTGATACAGTACCAATCGAAGCTTCACAAGTAGCGAGAACCTTACGGACTTCGCCAGATGGCATCTTAAGGGTGGCATAGCCATCTTCTTTTGCCATTAATTGTGCTGAGGCTCCAGCTGCACGCACCATTTGGGCGCCGCGACCTGGAGTAAGTTCGATTGCGTAAACAAATGTACCAACTGGTATGTTTTCGAGTGGTAAACGGTTTGAGTCTTCGACTTCTACGTCACCAGTCTTAAAAGTGGTACCCTTAGTCATCTTAGTATCAGCAAGCACATAATAATATGTACCGTTTTGATCTTTAACACGAGCGATACGAGCCGAACGATTTGGATCGTATTCGATTTCTTCTACCGTAAGAGTAAGATCTTTTGGTAGGCTATAGGTCATTAAGCGATAGTGACGCTTTACACCACCACCACGATGGCGAACGGTGATACGACCTGATTATTTTTACCCGCCTGTTGCTTCTTGGCCTTAAGAAGTGACTTCATCGGCTTCTTAGAAGTGATTTGGTCATAATCTTCTGTCGTCTTTTGACGTTGGGCCGGAGTAATCGGGCGATATGCTTTAATAGCCATTATTTATTCTCCTTACCTGCATTCTTGTCAGCCTTCTTGGCAGCTTTTTCTGCTTTTTTGGCTTCCTTTGCGCTGGTTTTATTATCTTCTTTTTCCGGCTCATCAAATACACGAATTGAATTGCCTTCAGCTAAAGTTACATAAGCGAACTTTCTGTCTTGGCGGTGAGTAATGCCTGGATAAGCGTGCTTACCCTTGCTAAACTTAGTTTTCTTGCCGTCGCGAACTAAAGTGCGAACATCTGTAACTTTCACATTAAATTCTTTTTCAACCATTTTAGCTACTTCTTGCTTGCTCATCCCACGCTTTACGATAAATACGTAAGTGCGCTTGGTTTGTTCAAGATAAGTTTTTTCAGTAGCACGTGGCTCAAGGATGTGAAGCTTGATATTGGTTTTATCGTCTGCCATTTTACTTCTCTCCCTTCAACCATTTAACAGTTGCTTTATAACCTGCATCGCCGAATACAATTGCATCAGCGTTCATGATATCAAATACATTAAGATAGGTTGCACGAACAAGTTTTACATTTGGGATATTGTTAACTGAGCGAAGAACTTCAGGGGTCTTTTCAGCTGCAACTGCAAGTACTAACTTGTCTTCGAGCTTCATATCCTTCAAAACTTTCATTGCAGTCTTGGTCTTGCCATCAAGCTTTACAGTTGGCTCTAATACAAAGATTGCTTTATCTTTGTTCTTCATGGAAAGAGCTTGCTTTACAGCTTGTTGCTTGGCTGAACGTGAGATCTTCTTAGTGAAGTTTTCTTCGCCAGTACGACCAAATGCTACACCACCATGGCGCCAAATTGGGTTACGAGTTGAACCAAAACGAGCTCTACCGGTGCCTTTTTGCCTCCATGGCTTCTTACCACCACCTCTAACTTCGCCACGCTTCAAAGTTTTAGCGTGTGAAGAACGAGAGTTAGCAAGATATGCATCATATGCGAGTTTTACGAGTTCATGATTTTCGACGGAAAGGCCGAATACATCTTTATCTAAAGTAGCCATATTACTCCTTTCCCTCCACCGTTACGAGACCTTTTTTCGGACCAGGCACAGCGCCTTTAAGACCGATAATGTTGTTAGCAGCATCAATGTATGCTACAACGAGATTTTTAACAGTGACAGTATCGTGACCCATGCGGCCTGGCATTCTTTTGCCTTTAAAGACTTTTTGTGGGTACATCGAACCGATGGAACCAACTTTACGAATATCACCCTTAAAACCGTGGGTGTTGCGTGATTCGTTAAAGTTCCAGCGCTTCACAGTACCAGCATAGCCTTTGCCTTTGCTAGTGCCAGTCACAGAAACCTTGTCACCAAGCTTGAAACTCTCTACGGTAAGAGTATCGCCAAGCTTAAGTCCTTCTGGGATTTCATCAACACGAAATTCCTTTAGAACCTTAGGATTAATATTTTCACCAGCCTTTTTTACGTGGCCAGCAACCGACTTGCTCAGATTCTTACCCTGACCATAACCCACCTGCACAGCGTTATAACCATCAGTTTCGACGGTTTTAATCTGAGTCACTGTGGCTGGGCCGGCTTGAAGAATAGTTACAGGAGTAACTACACCATCATCACCGATGATCTGGGTCATACCAATTTTGGTGCCGAGAATGACTTGCATCCTTATCCTTTCCTTTATTTTTTTACACTATTAAAACTAGACTTTTAGG
>CAZCPT010000043.1:0-1968 GCA_964499905.1 uncultured Candidatus Saccharibacteria bacterium
TACCTTTTTATGCATTGACTTAACTAGCAATCGAAGTTCGACTGCTTGCCGTCAATTAAAATCTTTTCATCGTTATTCCAAATTGTTAATAAGAAAGAGTTTTAAAGAATATTTGAAGCGCATTTTAAAGCGACCTCAAAGATCCCTCGCTTTCTTTTATCTTTTTGTAGAGGTCGGAAATGCCGACTTGCTTAAACTTCCCCCATTATATCGCACTTTACTAGTTAAGTCAACACTTTTTTCACACATTTTTTAATAAATCCTAAAACATATTTTTAAAGGGAGCGCTCCAGGCCGCTAGGCCGAGTCTTACTCCCTTTAAAAACAGTTTTAGAATTATATTTAACGTCTACGCGACTTAATCTTTAAGCCTAAGTAGATGATCGCTGCGATGATCGCGAAGAGGATTGAGAAGAGCATCCAAATCGGACATTTAATCACAAGTTTTTTAACTTCAGTCTTTGCGCCTTCATATTCCACCGTAAAGACTACGTTATATATACCAAACGACGGGGTACCTTTCCAGGCAACCTCATTATAGAACGTGCGATCCGGAAGAATCGTATGCTCATCTGGCTTTTCTTCGTTTGTAAATACCTCCTCATCTGAGAAAATTGGAAATACTTGGAGCTTATAAACTGCCTTACCATGTACGTTACCAGTGTTTTTAATCCTTACCGAAGCCGTTAAATCGCCAGAGAAGATGAAGCTCGGTACCGATGGATCCATGATTTCACCCTTTTTCTCGGTATTACCAGCAATCTCAGCAAATACAGTATGAGCAATCGCTAATTGCTCATGAATACCAGTGCTACCCTCGGCAGCAGAAGAATCGTTAGCTGAAGTAATTGTAATAGCAGCATATTGGCCACCCGCTGGAGCATCTGTTGGCACATTAATCACGAACTCAATCTCATCAGATGAGTTTGGCGCAATTGTACCACTTGTTGGACTAATCAAGGTAATCCACCTAGTGATTAAAGTCCTGTCAGATTCTTCATTAAAGACTGGGGTGTAATCATTCATGTCGTCACCCATGTTGTTTACATAAAACGGCGTCACCGTCACAGTATAAGAAAAATCGTTTGGTGATGATGCTGGATTAGACACTGTAAAAGTGCCACGATAAGAATCACCAGGATTTAATACAATTTCCTGTTTCATCGGCGATACGCTAAAACCAACCTCGCCAGCCGCTTTTACCACCCTTCCGCTAGTTACCACGCCAATTAGGGACAAAACCGCAATAAGTGCAGTCACCAGACCTTTCTTTATATTGTGTTTTTTCATTAACCTCCTTATTATTTTTCTATTTTACCACAATTAATTATTTACTTCGCACCTAAAACCAGCGCTCCGGTAGGTGCTACGCACATCATTTAACGTATAATCCTTGTTCTCAATATCTTCAAGCATAAAATATTTCGCCCCAACATCCCTGATATTATCAGCTAACGTTGTCATAGTCATAGCAAGAGCAAGAGCGGACGGATCGGAAACTAGCTCTTTATAATTTGCCCCAAACGAATCTGGCCCTAACCCTGCATTAGAAAAACTGATATTCATTGCGGCATGGTTCTCAGCCTCACTCTTAACGACTTCTTCTTTGGTTGGATAGAATAACGTATACGTCAAAGAAATTCGGTTCATCTTTTCATTTTCAAAAGTCGCGGTAATAGTAGTATTCTTCTTTGTTGAATTATCGTATTTAAAGAATGGGTAAACAAATGTATCGGAATTACAAGAGAGCGATTTAGTCGATTCAGGATTCGGGTACCCACCACTAGTCGTAGTCGTACCTCTCATCAAAATTAAAACAATAATAACTATTACCACAACACCAACTACCACTCCGAGTATCGGCAAATACTTTTTCCACTTATGGGTTGATTCTATCTCCATCTTCCTCCTTATATATTATTCATTATAACATAAAGAAAAGGTTTAAAAACAAAAAGACTCCCCCGA
>CAZCPT010000044.1:0-1681 GCA_964499905.1 uncultured Candidatus Saccharibacteria bacterium
CGTCACGGTTCTGGTAAAGCTCCAAGAACTCCTTGGGGTCAGCTCACGCTTGGTTACCGTACTCGTCATAATAAGAAAACTAATAAAATGATCGTGCGCAGTCGCCACGAAGGAAAGAGGAAATAATGTCTCGGAGTCTTAAGAAAGGTCTATTTGTAGACTACAAACTCGCGAAGAAGGTTGCCGCTCTCTCCGCCGAAGATCGCACCGTGATCAAGACCTGGGCTCGCCAGTCTACGATTTCACCAGATATGGTTGGTCGTACGATTGCCGTTCATAACGGTAAAATGCATGTCCCTGTGTTTATTTCAGAAAACATGGTCGGTCACAAACTTGGCGAGTTCGCGCCAACCCGTAAATTTAAGCGCCATGGTGGTAAAAAAGCCGCTGAGGCTGCTGCTGCGAAAGGAAAGGCATAATTATGACTACTCATTTCGCACATGCATATGAAAAAGGCATCGATTCACAGCCACGCAAGACTAATATCGTAGCATCACTTGTACGTGATCGCTATGTAGCAGACGCTGTAGTAATCCTTGAGAATACTCCACGCCGTGCTGCCCGTGCAGTTTTGAAGGCCGTCGAATCTGCCAATGCAAATTTGATTAACAACTCTAAGGTTTCGATTGATCCGAAAACCATTAGAATCGCTAGAATTTTCGTAACCAGTGGCACCCGTATGCGTCGCTATGTCCCTGCATCACGTGGTCGTGCACTTCCTTACGAAAAAGTTAGTAGCAACATCTTCGTCGAGGTCGCAGGCGAGGAAAAAGTTAAAAAAGCTGCCGAAAAGGTAGAAGCGAAGAAGGAGAAAAAGTAATATGGGTCAGAAGGTTAATCCCATCTCTTACCGTCTCCAGGTCAGCAAGGACTGGTCTTCAAAGTGGTTCACTAGAAAGGCCGATTTCCGTCACTGGCTCGTGGAAGACGTCAAGATTCGCGAAATGATTGAGGATCGCTTCAAGAGCCGCCCAACCATTGCAAGAATCAATATTGAACGCTCCGCTAACCTTACTACTATTACGATTCTCACCGCTAAGGCTGGTGCCGTGATTGGTAAGCAAGGCGCAGGTATCAATGAGCTTAAGAAAGAGCTCGAAAAAATCGTCGCTGGTCCAGTTCGTATCAACGTCGAGGAAGTTAAAAAGCCGGAACTTAACGCTAAGCTCGTTGCCGAAAACATTGGTTTCCAACTTGGCAAGCGTATGAATTTCCGCCGTGCAGTCAAGATGGCACTTCAATCAACTATGAACGCTGGTGCTAAGGGTGTACGTATCGAGGTTTCAGGTCGTCTTAACGGTGCTGAAATGTCTCGCCGTGAGAAATTTATCGAAGGTTCAGTACCTCTACATACATTAAGAGCAGACATTGATTTCCATTGTCACCATGCTCCAACCATTGCTGGTATCGTAGGCGTAAAGGTTTGGATTTACAAGGGGGAGAAATAAAATGGCTATTTTACTTCCAAAGAAAGTTGCGCACCGCAAGGTCCGCAAAGGTAAAAACGAAGGCGTAGCTACTCGCTGTAATACTGTAGCATTTGGTGATTACGGTTTGATGTCACTTGATAACGAACGCGTAAACAGCCGTCAAATCGAGGCAGCTCGTCAGGCGATTACTCGTTACATTAAGCGTGGTGGTAAGATTTGGATTCGAATCTTCCCGCACACTCCAGTAACGA
>CAZCPT010000045.1:0-1230 GCA_964499905.1 uncultured Candidatus Saccharibacteria bacterium
GTTACGACCGAGGATGAGGGCGCGAGCCCCGTAACGACGGGCGCGAGCGACCCGTGTCCAGAATGATGGTTTTTTGTTGTTTCATGGTATAATTAATCTATAAAACTAAGGAGTTATTATGTTTGACACTAAAGAAGATCGTAAGAAGATGGAAGAAGTCGTCCAGCGCTTTCTTGAAGAAATGAAGAAAGTTCGTACTGGTCGTGCTCATCCAGACATGCTTTCTGGTATCAAAGTCGAAGCTTACGGCCAATTTATGCCACTTAACCAAGTTGCGAATATCACCGCTGCCGATGCTACTCTTCTCGTGATTACTCCGTTTGATCCTTCAACTATCCAGGCTATTTCTGCTGCTATCCGTGCCGATCAATCGCTTGGTCTTAATCCGGCTGATGATGGACGCGTAGTTCGTGTACCAATTCCGGCTCTTACTGAAGAGCGCCGTAAGGAAATCGTAAAGAACGCTTCCGCTAAAGTCGAGCAAGCTAAGGTTGCGCTTCGTAACGTTCGCGAAGATGCCCGTAAGGCTGTAAAGATTGCCACCGAAATGGGCGAAGATGTCAAAAAACGCGCTGAAAAAGAAATTGATGAACTAACTAAAGAATTCTCAGACAAGGTTGATGCCGAATTTAAGAATAAGTCTGATGAAATCATGAAGCTTTAATTATGACTGAATTAAAACATTTAGGAATTATTGCCGATGGCAATCGCCGTTGGGCAAAGGAACGTGGTCTCCCAACAATTGAGGGTCACCGCAGAGGGCTTAAATCAATTGAGGAGCTCGTGGCCGCTGCTAGCGCGGCCGGTATTAAATACATCACTTTTTACGTTTTTAGTACCGAAAACTGGGGGAGATCAAGCGACGAGGTGGGCTATATTATGAAGCTTGCTGAAACAAAAATTGCTAGCTACGCGGAGAAATTGGCTAAAAACAATAGCCGCATGCTGATTTTAGGCTCTAAGGATAAGATTTCACCAAAGCTAATGAGCTCGATTGAAAAGGCCGAAAAACTAACCGAAAAATGCGATGGAATTACTGTTTGTTTCTGTTTTAATTACGGTGGCGAACGGGAAATTGCCGACGCTGCTACTATTGCTAATGAAGTTGAGGACGAAATCACGCCGGAGACTATTAGGAAACATCTTTATCATCCGGAAGTTCCAGATATCGATATGGTGGTCCGTACGAGTGGCGAGGAACGCATTTCTGGTTTTATGCTCTGGCGTGCA
>CAZCPT010000046.1:0-1101 GCA_964499905.1 uncultured Candidatus Saccharibacteria bacterium
AGGCCTTTAGAAATGCGCTGGCCAATACGAACTTCAAGCTCTTCCTGAACATAATCAAGGAATTTACGCTTTTCGTCTTCCGGCATCGCCGAAAGACCCATTTCTTGCAAGAATTTATCGTCAAATTCCATTTTAGTTTTCCTCCTCGCCTTCGTTCTTTTCAAATGCCTCAAAATCGTCTGGATGCTCTGTAGATGTAGTAGCTTTGCCAATTACTGGATGCTCTTCTAAATCATCATCAGATAACTCGTGAAGCGGTTCGCCTGGGTTGGCGTGGAGTGATTCCCCTTCTTCGTGGTGGGGAGCTTTGATGATTGGCTCAGGATAGATTGGATCTTTTTCTGCCGGCTCTTCAGCCTCTTCAACGGTGAGAACCGCTGGAGCAGAATTAGTAATAACCTTGGCGTTTAATGGTTTTATTGGAGTTGGAGCTACGTAATTATTGTCAAATTTTGAAAGATAAACGGCGAGAACCGTAAGGCAGAACCAAGCAAGCAGTGAAAAGACAGCAGTATAGGCAAAGGCTGCAGCGTCGCCGTAGAAGCTAAGAATTGAGCTGCTAGCTAAGGTTAAATAAACAGCTAAACAAATTGCGATAGTATAGAATATTGTAGCAACAGATTTTGCCGTATCGATGGTTCTACGGCCGTGATGGTTAATTGACATCGTCATGGAGCCGATGGTGCCGAGCGAAACGGCGGAGCCAAGAATAACCGTGGTTTTACCTAGAAAATTCATCACAGTCTGTGAGCAATATCCCCAATATGAGGTGCCGACACATTCTGTTAGTTGGATGACTTCCCAAGCACTGAGACAGTAAATAACTAAGTAAAATGGAAGTGCAATCAAGCTAATCGTGGCTAGAATTACAGCTGCTTTGTTGCCATTGGCGATTTTGTTAAGATTGTCATAAAGACAAAGTAGACAAACGCCAGCCATAGCCGTGGTGGATAGGAATTTCGAAAACATGGCGCCAGTTTCATTACTTGAACCTGAAATGCAGGCAATAATACCGATTAATACATAAATGATAAAGAGGATAATCCCACCGAAAACTATTGTTTCTTTAGTGGAACTCATCTTTGAAGATAGTTTTTCCAT